>CAXBNM010000063.1:0-16803 GCA_963976885.1 uncultured Burkholderiaceae bacterium | reverse complement strand
CAACGCATATCAGCCGACGATGCTCTGCGCGCGATCACACTCGGTGCGGCCTACACGCTCAAGCTCGACCATGAAATCGGTTCCATCGAGGTCGGCAAACGCGCCGACTTCGCGGTGCTTGAACAAGACCCCTCCACCGTCGCGCCCGAATCACTGCGCGATGTGCCGGTATGGGGCACGGTCCAGGGCGGCCGCGTGTTCGGCGCCAACAACCTGGCCTGAGTGACCGTGCCCGCCACCGGCGCCGTGCGCCGCGCCCCGCTGCCGGTGACGGTTATCGGCGGATATCTTGGTGCCGGCAAAACGACGCTGGTCAATCATTTGCTGCGCACGGCCGGTGGCATGCGCCTGGCGGTACTGGTCAATGATTTCGGTGAAATCTCGATTGATGCCGATCTGATCGAATCGGCTGACGACAATCTGCTGAAGTTGGCCGGCGGCTGCGTCTGCTGCAGCATCGGCAACGACATGATCGCGACCCTCGCCGACATCGGCAACCGCTTTCAGGACATCGATCATGTCGTGCTCGAAACCTCCGGCGTGGCGATGCCCGGCGTTGTCGCTGCCACTGTCGCCCTGGCGCCCGGTGTCCGCCGGGACGCCGTGATCGTGGTGGCCGACGCGCTCAATGGCACACAATGGCTTGATGACCGCTACATCGGCGACACCCTCAGTCGCCAGATCGGCGCTGCCGATTTGCTCGTCATCAGCAAACAGGAACTGGTCAGCCGCGACATTGCACGCACGTTTGTCAACCGCGTCTCAGCGCTGGCACCGGCAGCCCCCAGACTTGCTGCCGATGCCCTGCCCGACGCACCGGCCTTGCTCGGCGCGGCGCTGTCCGGCGCCGCGCCAGACCCAAAAACGCGAACCTTTCATACCGGCCCTATCGGTTCGGCCAATCCGGCGTATATCAGCGTTGCGCTGCAGTGTACTGACGCACTCGACCCGCAGGCCGTCGCAGACTTGCTGAGCCAGCCCAACGCCTCGGTACTCCGTGCCAAAGGCCTGCTGCGTGCCAGTGACGGGTCGTGCTGGCTGCTGCAACGCGCCGGCCGGCGCAGCACCCTGACCCCGCACGTCGGCAAGGCGCCAGCCATCAGCCAGATCGTCATCATCGGCACCGCCGCCGATCATTGGCTCGAACCACTCACCAATGCATTGCAAAAACTCGGACTGATCCGCGTCGGTGCGCAGTTGCGCAACGGCTGATCCGCGCATGCGGGTAACGGGTCTGCGCTGACCGGAACAAGCATCACAACTGCATTGGGGGGATAGCTGACTTTATTAAGGCAGATTGGCCAGAGTCGGTTGCAGACACATTCGACACAGGCAACAATCCTCGCTCTTCACCCATCATGCGTGCTGTCGTCGTTGCCCCCTGCAAGGCTCTGCGCGCCATCACAGGCAGATAAACCGTGGTGCCCCCCTGATCGATATACGGCTGGCGCCGGGCATTGCAACTCGTAACATCGGATCAGTTCTTTCCCAAATGCACACGCCCGACAGCTAAAGTTTTTGAGGTAGAGTTGCCGGAATCGGTTGAAAACACTGCAGGCGCACACGACAACTTTCGCTGTGCACCAAATAAGCGCCCGCCGCGCCATGCACCCGCGGTACGGTGCAAACCGTATGCAACTCTGTGCACAACGCCCCTGGCCAACACCACGAGACGACGATATGACTACCAATCAAGACCGACGCAAAATTTTGCAAGGTGCCAGTGCCCTGGCGACAGCATCCATGTTCGGCATTCCCCTGGATGTTCTGGCTGCGGCCGCCAAAGGCGGTACGGTCGTTATCGGAACCACGCAAAAACCTCGCCATCTGAACTCAGCGGTGCAATCGGGTATCGCCACCATGTCGCCGGCCTCGCAATTGTTCGCCATGCCGCTGCGCGTCGATGCCGACTGGAAACCGCACCCCTATCTGGCCGAAAAATGGCAACTCTCGGAAGACGGTCGCAGCCTGCGCCTCGAGTTGAACAAAGAGGCCACGTTCCACGACGGCAAGCCGATCACTTCTGAAGACCTGCAGTTTTCCCTCGAAACCGTTCAGAAAGATCACCCGTTCAAAAGCATCTTTGCGCCCATCAATGCGGTCACGATCGACGATCCGCACACGGCCACGATTCGCCTGTCCGCACCCCACCCGGCCTTGCTGCTGGCCATGTCAACATCGTTCCTGCCCATCATTCCCAAACACATCTTCGGCGACGGCCAGGACATCAAGACCCATCCTCGCAACGCCAACCCGGTCGGCTCGGGTCCGTTCAAGCTGGTCGACTTCAAGGCCGGTGAACACATCATCATGGAGCGCAATGACAAGTTCTTCATGCCCGGCGTGCCCCATCTCGACCGTGTGATCTACAAGCTCTACAAAGACCCGGCTGGCCTGTTGCTGGCGCTGGATCGCGGTGAAATCGACATTCATATCCAGCTCACCAGTCCGCCCGATCTCAAACGCGCCGAGAAAATGAAATCGGTATCGGTTGTCAAGAACACGGCACCGGCCATCGGCCCGCTGGTCTGGGTGGCGTTCAATACAGCCAACGAAAAATTCGCCGATAAACGCGTCCGTCAGGCCATCAACTTTGCCATTGACAAGGAGTTCATCTGCAACACCTTGCTGGCCGGTGTGCACAAGCGTTCGACAGGGCCCATCACCAGTGCCAGCCCCTTCTATACCGACAAGGTCGAAACCTACGCGCTCAATATCGACAAGGCCAACGCCTTGCTCGACGAAGCCGGCAAAAAACCCGATGCCAACGGCATCCGGATGAGCCTGGAAATCGATTCCATTCCGGCGGTTCCTGAAATGAAGATCGTGCAGGAATACATGGTGCCCGCCCTCAAGAAAATCGGCATCGATGCCAAGGTGCGCCAGTCACCTGACTTTCCGACCTGGGCACGGCGAGTGGCCGGTCAGGAGTTTGACCTCACTGTCGATTCGGTCTGGAACTGGGGCGACCCCATCATCGGCGTGCACCGCACCTGGCTCAGCTCCAATATTCGCAAGGGAGTCATCTGGTCGAACACGCAAAGCTACAAAAATGATCGGGTTGATGAAATTCTGGCCACGGCGGGCACCCAGACCGATGAGGCCAGGCGCAAGGCCCAGTACGCCGAGTTCCAGAAGATCGTCGTCGATGATTCCCCCGTGGCATTCGTCTACGAAATCAGCTTCAACTACGGCTACAACAACCGGGTGGCCGTCATTCCGGACGACGTCTGGGGAATGATGTCACCGATGCTCGACGTGAATATCAAAGCCTGACCGATTCACCGGGGGCGGCGCAACGTCGCCCCCGTCTACCCTGACAGCCTGTGACCAAGCACCTGCCATTCCTGTTCAAACGACTCCTGTATGCCGCAACGCTGGTTTTCGCGGTATTGGCGATCAACTTTGCCCTGATTCACGCTGCGCCCGGCGATCCGGCCCTTGTCATTGCCGGCGAAATGGGTGGCGCCGATGAAGCCTTCATTGCCGAGATCCGCAAGGAATACGGGCTCGACAAACCGATCCTGCAACAGTTCACCACCTATATCGGGCGCGTGCTCAGTGGTGATCTGGGGCGCAGCTACCTGTACAGCCAACCGGTCACCGATCTTATTTTCGACCGCGTCTGGCCCACCTTGCTGCTGGTGACGACATCATTGGTGTTTGCCATCATTGTAGGCACCGCGCTCGGCGTATTCGCCGCCCGCCGGCCCGATGGCATTGCCAGCGGCCTGGTCACCGTCATTTCGATGGTCGGTTACGCAATGCCGGTTTTCTGGACAGGCATCCTGCTCGTGATCCTGTTTGGCAGCATCATTCCGATCATGCCTATTTCCGGCATGCGTGATGTGCGCCTGTATGGCGACTGGTGGGTCACCACCGTCGATGTTCTGCATCACCTGGTGTTGCCGGCCCTGACGCTGGCCACCATATATCTGGCCTTGTACAGCCGACTGGCCCGGGCGAGCATGCTCGAAGTACTCGGCTCCGACTACATCCGCACGGCCCGCGCCAAAGGTCTGTCAGACTTTTTTGTCACCTACAAACACGCGTTGCGCAATGCCATGATGCCCCTGGTCACCATGGCCGGCCTGCAGTTCGGCAACCTTATCTCGGGCGCCGTGCTGGTCGAAACCGTATTCTCCTGGCCGGGGCTTGGCACCCTCGCGCTTGATGCCATTCTCGGTCGCGACTATCCGGTATTGCTCGGCGTGCTGACTTTCGCGGCAATTCTGACCATCATTGCCAATCAACTCACCGACCTGACCTATCGGCTGGTCGATCCACGACTGCGACACGCATGACAGCAAGCACACAGCCGGCCTCGACATTCAGCGACCGCCAGACCGCGGCTATCGAAGTCCTGTCGCCAACGCGCGAGGGCTGGCGCGTATTCAAACGCAATAAAGCGGCGCGCTTAGGCCTGTTCCTGCTCGGCATCATTTTGCTGGTCATGAGCATTGGCCCTTCGCTGTACGGCGTAGCGCCGTTCGACATCACGGCCGGCCCGTTCACGCCTCCCTTCGAACAATCGGCGGCCTGGCTGGGCAGCGACTATCTGGGCCGCGACATTCTGGCCGGCATGCTGGTCGGCGGCCGCGCCACCATACTGGTCGGTCTCACCGCAGCCCTCATTACCGTCATCATCGGTGTGTCCATCGGCTCACTGGCCGGGTTTTTCGGCGGCTTCATCGACGAAATCCTGATGCGCATCACCGAGTTCTTCCAGGTGTTGCCGGCGTTGCTGTTTGCGATGGTGCTGGTGGCCTTGTTCACGCCCTCGCTCACCGTGGTGGCCATTGCCATCGGCTCGGTTTCCTGGCCCGGTACCGCACGCCTGGCACGCGCCGAATTCCTGCGCCTGCGCGATCTCGAATACGTCAGCGCGGCGCGCACCATGGGTGCCGGTCCGATGCGGCTCATCTTCCGCGAAATTCTGCCCAATGCGCTGCCGCCGCTGATCGTCTCGGCCACCCTGATCGTCGGTACCGCCATCCTCTTTGAGGCCGGTCTGAGCTTTCTCGGCCTGTCCGACCCCAACACCATGAGCTGGGGGCTGATGATTGGCGCCAACCGCAATTACATCCTCGACGCCTGGTGGGCAGTCACCTTCCCCGGCATGGCAATCTTTCTGACGGTGTTGGCGGTCAGCCTGGTCGGCGACGGCCTGAATGATGCGTTCAACCCCAAGCTGCACGAACGATGACTACGCAATCCCAGGCCACTGCGCCCACCCGGCCCCTGCTCACCGTGCGCGATCTGCAGGTTGAATTCGCCACCCGTAAAGGTGTGGCGCGCGTACTCGAAAGCGTGCACTTCGAACTGAACCGAGGCGAGACCCTCGGCATCGTCGGCGAATCGGGCTGCGGCAAAAGCATGACGGCGCTGGCCATGATGCGCCTGATCCCCTCGCCACCGGGCAAGATCACCGCCGGCTCAGTCAATCTGGATGGCACCGATGTGCTGGCCATCAAAGAAGCGGCCATGCGGAAAATCCGCGGCAACCGGATGTCCATGATCTTCCAGGAGCCGATGACCTCGCTCAACCCGGTTTATACGGTCGGCGATCAGATCGCCGAAACGGTCCGCCTGCACCAGAACCTGTCACGGCGCGACGCCCACCAGCGCGCCATCGAAATGCTCGACGCGGTTGGCATTCCCGTCCCGGACCAGCGAGTCAACGAATATCCGCATCAGTTCTCGGGCGGCATGCGGCAGCGCGTCATGATTGCGATGGCGCTGGCCTGCAAGCCCGACGTCCTGATCGCCGATGAGCCCACCACCGCACTTGATGTCACGGTACAGGCGCAAATCTTCGATTTGATCAGCGCCTTGCGTGAGCAAACCGGTACCGCTGTCGTGCTGATTACGCATGACATGGGGGTGGTTGCCGAAATGACCGACCGGGTTGCCGTCATGTATGCGGGCCGGATCGTCGAGGAAGGCCTGGTTACCGCCGTCCTGGAATCCCCGTTACACCCCTACACGCGCGGTCTGATTGAATGCTCGCCGGGTCGTCGCACGACCGCCATCGGCGAACCCTTGACCGAGATTCCCGGCTCGGTACCTTCGCTGCTCGAACGCGGCGCGGGTTGCGCCTTTGCCGATCGCTGCAAGGATGTGCAGGATCGCTGTCGCCAGAGCCTGCCCGACGAAACCGTGATGGCCGATGGTCATCGCGTTCTGTGCTGGTTGCATGCCAATGTCTGATCACTCCACCCAAGCGCCGGCCAACCCCTCCGCCGTCGACAACACTCTCGAAGTGCGCGGGCTCAAAGTGCACTTTCCGATCCGCCGCGGCATCGGCAGCACCGGCAAGGTCGTGCGCGCGGTCGACGGCATCGATTTTTCAATCCCGCGCGGCACGACATTCGGCATCGTCGGCGAGAGCGGTTCCGGCAAAAGCACAACCGCACTGGCCATCATGCGTCTGGCCCCCATCACGGCCGGCACCATCAAGCTCGGCGCCGACGATCTGGGCACCGCGCGCGGCAGCGCCTTGCGAGCGCTGCGCCCGCTCCTGCAAATGGTGTTTCAAGACCCTTATGCCTCGCTCAACCCGCGCAAGCGCGCCGGGCAGGCGGTGCGCGAAGCGCTCGACCTGATGAATATCGGCGCGCCCGAGCAACGCGACGATCGCGTGCGCGAACTCTTCGAACAGACCGGCCTGCGTCCTGAACAGATGATGCTGTTTCCGCATCAGTTCTCGGGCGGTCAACGCCAACGTATCGTGTTGGCGCGCGCCATTGCTGCCAACCCTGAACTACTGGTTTGCGACGAACCGGTCTCGGCACTCGACGTCGCCATTCAGGCGCAGATGCTCAATCTGATGCAACGTCTGCAGCGCCAATTCGCCCTCACCTATCTGTTCATCTCGCACGATCTCGGCGTCGTCCGGCATTTGTGCGACAACGTCGCGGTCATGTACCTGGGACGCATCGCCGAACAGGCCAGCACCGAAGCCCTGTTTGAAAACCCGCTCCACCCCTACACGGTGGCGCTGTGGTCGGCCGCCCCGTCCTTCGATCCCCGCACGCGCGGCCGGGGCCGGCGCGTGCAATTGCAAGGCGACCCGCCCAGTCCGATCAACATCGCCCCCGGCTGCCGCTTCGCCGGGCGCTGCCCGTTTGCGCAGGATCGCTGCCGCACCGAAGAACCACAACTGCGTGAGGTCGGCCCCGATCATCGGGTCGCCTGCCACCGGGTTTCCGACAACGGCCAGGCGCTTTATCTGCCCCCTGCCGACACCCAGGCCGCTTAGGTTTTGCGCGCAAAGCGTTGCCGATCAGCGGCGCAAAACTGACCACACGCAGGCTCGGGCAGGGCCAACCGTAAGTTCAATCGTCAGTGCTGCCACGCAACCAGCCGCAAAGCCATTGCCCGGCAGCAAAGTCAACCCCTGCCATACCGGGCCAACGAGGGGTCCAGAGTAAACTAGCCGGCAACCTGCCGATGAGTTTTCCCGGAGACATAGATGAACGCACCCACCTCACCTGATCGCATGCAAATGACGCTGACGGACCGTTACACGGAACCGAGCGGCTGGCTGTACATGACAGGGATGCAAGCGCTGGTCCGGCTGCCCATTCAGCAACGCCTGCGCGACACCGCTGCAGGCCTCAATACTGGCGGCTATATCTCCGGCTACCGCGGCTCGCCGATGGGTCGCTACGATATCGAGTTGTGGGCTGCAGAAAAGTACCTGCAAGAGCAAAACATCGTTTTCCGTGCCGGTGTCAATGAAGACATGGCCGCCACCGCGTTGTGGGGCTCGCAATACGTCGGTCATTTTCCGGGCGCAAAGGTCGATGGCGTTTTTGGCATCTGGTATGGCAAAGGCCCTGGCGTCGACCGCTCCGGTGACCCGTTGCGCCATGCCAACCAGGCCGGCAGCGGCCGGCTCGGTGGCGTACTGGCCATTGCCGGTGATGACCACGGCGCCAAATCATCCACCGTCGCCAACTACTCCGATCTGAATTTCATCGCCGCCGGCATCCCGGTGCTCTACCCCGCCAATGCTCAGGAATTGCTCGATCTGGGCTTGCACGGCATTGCCATGAGCCGTTACTCCGGCTGCTGGGTTGGCATGAAGGTAGTGACCGATGTCGTCGAAGGCGGCGGCTCGGTTTATGTTGCCCCTGATTCTCCCGTCATCGAATTGCCACCCTTGCCCACGCAGGCAGATGGCGGTCTGAACAGCCGGCGGGTCGATATGCCTTTGCCGCAGGAAGAGCGGCTCTATCACCACAAGCATCTCGCGGTGCTGGCTTATGCGCGGGCCAACCGCCTGAACCGGATCACCGTCAACCCGGCCAATGCCACCGTCGGCGTGATGGCGGCCGGCAAAGCCTGGCAAGATCTGCAGCAAGCCATGCTTGCGCTCGGCCTGACCGAACAGCAGGCGGCTGAACGCGGCGTGCGCATCATGAAAGTCGGCATGGTCTGGCCGCTCGATCCGGAAATCATCCGCGAGTTCGCCACCGGCCTGGCGGCCGTCGTCATTGTCGAAGAAAAGCGGCCGCTGCTCGAAGATCAGCTGCGCGCCGTGTTGTACGGTACGGCCAACCCGCCGGCGCTGTACGGCAAACATGATCAGGGCACGATTTTCGACGCCCGGCAAACCGCCCGGCTGTTTCCGAATGCCGGCGAAATTTCGCCCGGCCTGATCGCCTCCATCCTGAATGAAGTCCTGCGTCGGCATGCCGGTTTTGATCTGGCCGCCGAGCGGGCTGTCAGCCTGGCGCCGGTTCCCGGCTTCACGCCGGCGCTGGCCGCACCAGCCCAAGCCGAGCCCGCGCAGCCGGCCGAGGCGCAGTTGACGAACCCATTGCCCAAGACCATCGAGATCAAGCGCGACACCGGTGCTGATCTGGTGCCGGTGCGCGCGCCGACTTTCTGCTCGGGTTGCCCGCATGCACGCTCCACCAAGGTTCCTGACGGCAGCCGTGCGCTGGCTGGCATCGGCTGCCACGCAACCGCCATTTTCAAAGATCCGGTCAAGACCACGACCTGGTCGCACATGGGCGGCGAAGGCGTGCTGTGGGTTGGCCAGCAGCCCTTCACCGATGAGAAGCACGTTTTTGCCAACATCGGCGACGGCACCTTGTTCCATTCCGGTTTTCTGGCGGTGCGTCAGGCGGTAGCCGCCAAAGTGCCGATGACCTACAAGGTCTTGTACAACGGCTTCGTCTCGATGACTGGCGGCCAGGCCGTCGACGGCGAAATGACGGTGCCAGGCATCCTGGCTCAGTTCGCTGCCGAGGGCGTGCGCAAGATGGCCATCGTCACCGATGAGCCCGCCAAGTACGAAGGCGTGAAGTTGCCCGATGGCACGCCGGTATACGACCGCACCGAACTGGATAAAGTCCAGCTCGAGTTCCGCGAGTATCCCAACGTATCGGTCATTGTTTACGACCAGCCCTGCGCCACCGAACGGCGGCGCCTGCGCAAACGCGGCAAGTGGGAAGACCCGAATCTGTTCACCTTCATCAATTCGGCCGTCTGCGAGGGTTGCGGCGACTGCGGTCAGGTCTCGAACTGCCTCTCCGTGGAACCGCTCGAAACCGAACTGGGTCGCAAACGGCGCATCAATCAGTCGTCGTGCAACAAGGACTTCACCTGCGCCGAAGGCTTCTGCCCCAGCTTCGTCACGGTTTCCGGCGCCCAATTGCGCGGTAAAGGCAAGCCGGCGGCCGGCGCCGCGGCAAGTGCCCCCGTCCCGGCACCGGCAGCCGTCGACAACCTGCCCGAACCCGACTTCAAGATGCCGCAGCGCTCGTGGAGCATTCTGGTCACCGGCATTGGCGGTACCGGCGTGGTGACCATCGGCCAGACGCTGGCCGTGGCTGCCCACTTGCAGGGCTATTACAGCTCGAACCTCGATGTGACCGGCTTGTCGCAGAAATACGGGGCGGTGCATTCACACATCAAGCTGGCCCCCGAACCGCAGATGCTGCATGCCACCCGCATCGCCAGCGGTGAGGCCGATGCGCTGGTCGGCTGCGACCTGATCGTCAGTGCGAGCGATGAAACCCTGGAGCGACTGGCCGGCGGTAAAACCGGCGGCGCCTTGTGCACGGACATGGTGCCCACCTCCGAGTTTTCGAGCAATCCGAACTGGTCGGCCGACGTACCGGCCCTGACCGCCCGGATCAGCGATGCGATGGACGGCAACCTGCAGCAATACGATGCCCTGCGACTGGCCCGGGAGCTGCTTGGTGACTCCATCGGCGCCAACATGATGCTGCTTGGCACGGTCTGGCAGATGGGCAAGATTCCGTTGACGCTGGCGGCCATTCATCGCGCCATCGAACTGAACGGCGTGGCCATTGCGCTGAACAAGGCAGCCTTCGACTGGGGCCGGCAACTGGCCATCGATCCGGAGGCGGTTGAAAAGGTTGCCGCGCAGGCCAGCCGTCGCGAGACTGCAGCAGGCAGCGCCGATACCGGCAGCAATATCGTGTCGCTGAGCCGCCCGCGCCTGACCTCGTTGCAAGACATTGTCGAGCATCGTCAGGCGCTCCTGACCAGGTACCAGAGCAAGCGCTACGCCAAACGCTTCGCCCGCCGTATCGAAGCCATTCGTGCGGCCGAGCAAGCCGCGACCCCGGGCAGCGAGGCACTGAGCATCGCCGCGGCTCGTGGTCTGGCCAAGCTGATGGCCCACAAGGACGAATTCGAAGTCGCCCGCCTGTATACCGACCCGGCGTTCCGCCAGGAGTTGCGGGCTACCTTCGATGGTGACGATATCAAGCTGCAATTTCATGTAGCCGGCGGACCCTTCGGTAAACGCGACCCGAAAACCGGGCAAGTCACGAAGTCCGATGTCGGCCCCTGGCTGATGAGCGCGTTCAAGATTGCCGCAAAACTGCGCTTCCTGCGCGGCACCGTGTTCGATCTGTATCGCAACAATGACGAACGCAAGCTGGCTCGCGAACTGCTCAGTGCCTACGAAGCCGATCTTGACTTGATCGCAAGTGGGCTCAGCGGCGACAATGCGCAAGCTGCCATCGAACTGGCGGGCTGGCCCGATGCGGTCCGCGGTTACGGCCATGTTCGCAAGGCACATGCCGAAGCTGCCATGCAAGCCCGCAGCGCCGCGCAGCAAGCTTTCAAGGCTCCGGCCGGTTCCACCTCACCCGAAGCCCTCGCCGCCTGACCCATCTCAACCCCAATCCACGGAACTCATTTCATGACTATTTCACGCACCAAAACCAATGATCGTATGAGCCAGATCGTCAAGCACAACGACACGATCTATCTGTCGGGCCAGGTCGGCACGGCTGGCGAATCGGTTGCCAAGCAGACGCAAACCATTCTGGACAAAATCGACGCCTTGCTCGAAACCGCCGGCTCCAGTCGCGAGCATGTGCTGCAAGCCATCATCTGGCTGGCCGACATGAAAGACTTCGAAGAAATGAACGCGGTCTGGGACGCCTGGGTACCGAAAGGTCATGCACCGGCCCGCGCCTGCGGCGAAGCCAAACTGGCCCGCCCCGACTTCACCGTCGAAATCACCATCACGGCTGCCGTCAAGAGCTGATCACACTGGCGCCCAGCGGGCGTCACTGCCAGTTCCGACCGGCGCACCGCGCCGGTCTTTTCAATTTCGGCAACGCTGTTTGCCTCGACCTTACCAATGCCAAGCACCCTCTCGAACCGGGCAGTCACGATTTACTGTGGATTGCTGATGGCCATTACCGCCTTCTCGATCGACATTACGCTGCCGTTCTTTGCCCAGATCCGCACCGCCATGCAGACCAGCAATGACCTGGTCCATGCGACGATCACGCTCAATATCTTCTTTCTGGGTATTGGCCAGATGTTGTTCGGATCGCTGTCGGACCGCTACGGCCGGCGACCGGCGGTGGCAACCGGCCTGTCGATATATCTGCTCGGTGCGCTTGTCTGCGTGTTCTCGCCCAACATAGAAACGCTGCTGGTCGGCCGGGCATTGCAAGGGCTGGGCGCAGGCGCAGCACCGGTGGTGGCACGCGCCATCATCCGTGATCGCTTCACCGGCAAGCAGATTGCCCAGAACATGGCACTGGCGGCCGGCATTTTCTCGATCGGCCCGATCGCCGCACCGCTGGTCGGCGCCGTGCTGATCGAACTGGGTGGCGACTGGCATATTATTTTTGTCGCCATGGCGCTGATGGCTTCGGCATTGATGGCCGCGCTGCTGCGCTTGCCGGAAACCCTCGCAAGCCCGCAACTCGACGCGCTCCGGCCGGCCGCCATTCGCCGCAACATCGGCACCATTCTCGCGCATCCGCAATCGCGCTACTTCCTGTTGCTGTCGGGCTGGACGATGGTCAGCATCGTGACCATTATCTCGGGCATGGCCAGGGTGATGGAATCGGCGTTTGACGTCACCGGTACGCTGTTCGCGGTGCTGTTTGCCGCGCACGGGCTCGGCATTATCATCGGCCAGTACTGCAATCACTGGCTGATCGGTCGCTTCGGCACACTGGCCGCGTCCATCTATGGCGCGGTCGTCATGACCACCGCCCTCAGCGCGCTGGTGGTGCTCAGCGCCGCCGACATGGTCAACGCCTATGGCGTGTCAGCGCTTATCGTGTTGTACGCGGTCGGCTACCTGCCGGTGTACTCGAACGCAGCCAGTCTGACGCTTGAACCCCACGGCCGCATCGCCGGCTTCACGGCCGCGTTCTACGGTTCGTTCGGGCAGTTGTTTTCGGCGCTGGTGGCCTCGGTCGTGCTGATTGCCTCAGGCGGGCGACTGGTGGACTGGTCGCTGGCACTGGCCGGCATCGCCGCCGTCACCCTGATCGGCTTGCTGGTCTGGCAGCGAGCCGTCCGCGCCGCGGGTCAGCGTTCGGCGGTATAGGGCACCAGCATCGTCAACACCTCGGCACGGCGCTGTACCCGTTTGGCCACCGTACCGACATAAGTGCTGGCCGGGCCGCGCCGGTGCGCGCCCATCACGATCAGGTCGATCTTGCGCAGCCGGGTCTGCTTCAGGATGACATCCGACGCATACCCTTCAAGGACTTGCACCGACTTGACCACTTCGGGCAGCGCCGCATCGGCCGCCGGTAACTCGCGCCAGCAAGCATCGAGGCGAGCCTCCAGCGCCTGACGCGCCTGCCGCACCCGCGAGCCGAGCGCATCATCGCGGGTTTTGGCATCCTGCATGAACATCATCAGCGCCACCCGCGCATCATTGGACAAGGGTTCGACCACATGCAGGATATGCAACTCAGCACCCAGCGCCTGCGTGATACGCAACACCCGCATCAGCGCGGCGTTGGAGCGGCGCGTCATGTCGGTAGCGAGCAGAACTTTTGCAACCTCGGCGTTCATGGCAAATTCCTTGCTACACGCCAGCCCGGATCAATAGCCGAACAGGCGCGGCATCCATAGCGACAACTCAGGGAAGAAGGCGATGATGAAAATCGCCACCGTGTTGACCGCCGCAAACGGCAGCGCCCGAATGGAAATCTCTTCGATTGATATTTGCGAAATTCCCGAGGCAATGAACAGATTTTCACCAAGCGGCGGTGTCTGGAAACCTACGCCCAACGTGCAGATCATCACCACCCCGAAATGCACCGGATCGATACCGACGCTATACGCCACCGGCAGCATGACTGGCACCAGAATCAGAATCGTCGCCAGTGTCTCCATGAACATGCCGACAAAGAGCAGAAAGACAATGATCAGCGTCCAGATCAGATAGATGTTCTGCGTCAGCGCGAGCATGGCATCGGCGATGATGGCCGGAATCTGGTTCTCGACCAGCAAGCGGCCAAACACCGTCGCGGTAAACAGAATCAGCAACACCCGCCCGGTCAGCCAGGTCGTGGTTTCCAGCGACCGATTCAGCGCGGCCAGCGTCAGCTCACGATAGATGACAACGCCCACGAAAAGCGTATAGAAAATGGCAACAATGGCCGCCTCGGTGGGGGTGAAAAAGCCACTGTAAATGCCGCCCAGAATGACGACCGGGGCCATCAACGACCAGAAGCCCTTGCGCATCTCGCCCAGCAAGGAACGCAACGACCATGGTTTGCCGTTGCCCTGATAGTTACGCCGACGGCACAGCAGGTAGTTGACGATCAGCAGGCTCAAGGCAATCAGAAAGGCCGGCACAAAGCCGGCAATGAAGAGCTTGGAGATCGACACCGACTGAAAAGTACCGAACTTCTCGACGGCCTCCGGTGGCGCCTGCATGCCAAGCGCGGCTATACCGAAAATCACCATCGGGATCGAGGGCGGAATCACGATCCCCAGGCCGCCAGCCGAGGCGGTGATGGCCGAAGCATAGCCCCGGTCGTAACCACGCTTGATCATGGCCGGAATCATCAACATGCCCACCGCAGCAGTGGTCGCCGGCCCCGAGCCTGAAATGGCACCGAAGAACAGGCAAGCCATGACCGCCGCCGCCGCCATGCCCCCCGTGAAGGGGCCGGCCACGCTTTCTGCCACATTGATCAGTCGTTTGGAAATGCCCGCCGCTTCCATCAGAGCGCCGGCCAGGATGAAGGCCGGCAAGGCCATCAGCGGGAACGAACCGACCGAGGTAAACGCGATCTGTACGAACTTGATCGGGTTCTCTTCCAGATACAGGAAGGAGATCATCGAGGCGACGCCCAGCGCCACCGTAATAGGCGCACCGATCAGCAACAGCACGAGGAACGAGCCAAACAAAATGCCGACAATCTCTGATTCCATCAGTCCACCTTGCAAAAGCCAGCCCGCAAAAACCGGCTTGAAACTAGCCGTACCGAACCTGCTGCTCAGCCCGCTTTGTTGTCATCGACCTGATCTTCGAGATGCAGATCGTGCTTGATCTTTTCCAGATCGACCTGATCCGGATCGGCAATCTGCTCGTGCCTGACCAGCTTCACATAATTGACCTGCAGAATCCGGATGGTCATCAAGGTGAACGCAATGGGCAGAATCAGATAAATCCATTTCATCTGAATCGGCAAGCTGGTGCCATCGGGCAGTGGAATACCCAGAGTTTGTGCCTTCCAGAATTTGTTCATCCGGTAAAAGATGAAGTCAATGGCCAGATAGATAAAGTAAACGTTGAACGCAATCCAGAACAGATCGGCTACCGCTTCGATCCAGTCCACCGCGCGCTGAGGCAAAAAACGAAACTGAAACGTCACCCGGTTGTGCGCGGCCATGCGCGCAGCATAACTGGCACCCAGAAAGACAAACCAGACGAACAGATATGTCGACAACTCTTCAATCCAGCTGAAAGAATGGTCGAACAGTTCACGCGAGAGGATCTGCACAAAAAGCAGGCAGACAAAAGTGGCGAGCAGAAACCGACAAAGAACACTTTCGATGCGGTTGAACCCGTTGAGCAATTTTCTCAGCATGATTGGCTTGCACCCCGACGGGTGCCACCAGTGGTGGCAACCCGTTAGCGTTCAGAAAGTTACTTGACCGGATCGCGACCGATTGAAGTCAGCACGGCATTGAGTTTGCCCACCCCGCCGATACTGTCGTAGAACTGTGGCCAGACGGCCTTGGTGGCCAGATCGATGAACTCCTTCTCATCGTCGGCAGGGTCGATGATCTCCATGCCCTTGTTGATCAGTTCTTTCTTGATCGAGGCTTCGGAGTCGGTCAGAAACTTTGCACTGGCTACGGTGGCCGTTTTACCGGCCGCGAGAATGGCGTCCTGGTCGGCCTTGTTCAGATCTTGAAAGAGCATTTCGGACACAACCAGCGGCTCGATCGAAAAGATGTAGCGCAGATTGGTCACGTACTTCTGCACCTCATCGAACTTCATTGCGTTGATGGTCAGATACGGATTGTCCTGTCCATCGACAACCTTCTGCTGCAAGGCGGCAAAGGTTTCTGACCAGGCCATTGGAGTCGGATTGATGCCCCAGGCCTTGTAGGTCGCAATCATGATTTCGTTCTTGGGCACGCGCACGACCAGGCCTTGCAGATCTTTTACGGTCGTGACCGGTTTTTTGGAATTGGTCAGGCGCCGAAACCCGGTGTAGGTCCAGCCGACGATGCGCACGCCGGCATCGCGAATCGTGTTCTCGGTCAGCTCGGCTCCGATCGCGCCTTGCGTGATCTTGACCGCATCGTCAAGACTGAGCACCACGTAGGGCAAGGTCAGCGAGCCTACCGTCGGTGAAAACGGCGTGATGTTGTTGATTGCCACGATCGACATATCGAGCGTGCCGATTGCCGCATCATTGATGGTGTTCTGTTCGGAGCCGAGTTGGCCGTTCAGAAAAAGGATGGCCGTGTGCTTGCCGCCAGTTTCCTTTTCGAGCGCTGCCACGAAGGCTTTGCCCAATACCTCTTGCGCGCTGCCGGCGCTATCGCCAACGGCGATCTTGAACGACTTGGCCTGCACCGGCGCACCGGCAATACCCATCGCCAGCGCGATTGCGGTGATCAGGGCTTTGAACGGGCCGCGGGTGCCAGCGGTGGCGTTGACATCGGCATCGGCATCGGCATCGGCAATACGCTTGGACTGCTGAATCGACTGCATGGCTTCCTCGCTTGATGGACTGAATCAAAGAGTTGCAACCATGGCACCTCATCACAACCGGCGCCACTAGGGTCAACCCGGATGAATCGGAAGGCTCAGCAAACTTCAGCAAGGGGATACGGCGACAGGCGCGGCTGAACCTCTGCCGCTCAGGGTAACGCAATTTCGCAGCGAGGGCAGCAATTTCGTCAACGTGCACCGCCGCCAGCCGGGGACGCAATTCGGCCCGGAGATAAAACAAACAAACGCCTGAAACAGACCAACGCCGCTGCACCGTTCCAACGCCCCGCTGGGGGCATGAAAGCAGG
>CAXBNM010000062.1:0-16864 GCA_963976885.1 uncultured Burkholderiaceae bacterium | reverse complement strand
AGCCTCAAGCCGCACGAAGTCGGCGCATGACGCTGAATCCGTCTGTCGACAATCGGTTGAGGCCAACACGCACTGGAAGGTGTTGGTTGCGGTTCCTGCTAGCATCGCGCCCATGATGAACACCTTCGCTTCCTGGTTACATCTCACACCAGACGCAGCGCTGGTGATGATCGCTGGCGTCTTTCTGGCCAGTGTGGTGCGCGGCTTTTCCGGTTTTGCACTCACCGCCACGGTGATGGCCGGGGTTGGCATGGTGTTGCCACCTGTGCAGTTATTGCCGGTCTGCCTGATTCTTGAATTCGTGGCCAGCCTGTTCATGCTGCGCGCCGGCCTGCGGGAGGCCGACTTCCGCCTTGTGGCGACGTTGATGGTTGGCACCCTGATTGGCGTGCCGATCGGCTTGAGTCTGACGACCAGCCTCAGTCCGGAGGTTTCGCGGCCGCTGGTTCAAAGCCTCATCCTGCTGCTCGCTTTTGCACAGCTTTTGAAGGTGCGGCCACAGTGGTTGGCCGGTCAGTCCGGACGCGCCATTGCCGGTGTGCTGGCTGGCATCGCAACCGGCATTGCCGGCCTGGGCGGCATGGTGATTGCCGTGTTCGTCCTGGTCCAGCAATTGCCGGCCAAGAGCATGCGCGGCTCGCTGGTGGTTTACGTCTTTATGAGCATGATCATTTCGGCCACCTTTCAGTATCTGTTTGGCGTGATGACCGCAGAAGGTCTGACCCGCGGCGCCACTCTGGTCCCACTGGCGGTCATCGGTGTGCTGCTCGGTCAGTTGTTGTTCCGCCCCCGCTGGGAGACCGCATATCGCAAGGTCTGCCTGACCTTGCTGGTCTTGCTGGCCAGTATCGGTCTTATGCAAACCCTCGCCTGATGACTGCACCAGTGAACAACTCATTTGACGCCATTGTGCTGGGCGCCGGTGGCGCCGGCCTGATGTGCGCGGGCACGGCCGGCCAACGCGGCCGCCGGATTCTGGTGCTCGACCATGCCGACAAGCCGGGCAAAAAAATTCTGATCTCGGGCGGCGGCCGTTGCAACTTCACCAATACCGGCACCGTGCCCGAGCGCTTTATCAGCGCCAACCGACACTTTGCCAAATCGGCATTGCGACGCTATACCCCGGCCAACTTCATCGCTCTGGTTGATCAGCACGGGATTGCCTGGCATGAGAAAACGCTCGGCCAGTTGTTCTGTGATGGTTCAGCCCGTCAGATCGTCAAGATGCTGCTTGATGAATGTCCACCGGAGCAGGTGCGCATAGAGCTGGGCCAGCCCGTTCACGAAGTGGCTCACGACGGCAGTGAATTCCGGGTCCGCTTCGGCGCCGAGACCTATCGCGCCCCCAAGCTCGTCATTGCCACCGGCGGGCCGTCAATCCCGAAAATGGGCGCAACCGGTTTTGCCTTTGATCTGGCCAGGCAATTCGGTCTGGCGATTGAAACGCCCCGCCCCGCGCTGGTGCCGCTCACCTTGAGCGCGCAGAGCAATCCGTTTCATGACCTCGCTGGTGTGGCCGCACCGGTCACGGCGGCCTGTGAGCGCATTCGGTTTCGTGAGGCGGCCTTGTTCACGCACCGCGGTTTGTCGGGGCCGTCGATTCTGCAGATATCATCGTATTGGTCGCCTGGCAAGGACATCACCATCGATTTTCTGCCCGATCAGCACGAGGGCTGGCTGTTGCAATGCAAGCGCGAGCAACCCAGTCAGCAGGCGGCGCGCCTGCTGGCCGGCTTGCTGCCACGACGCCTGGCGGCGGTCCTTGGGCAAAGCCTTGAACTCGATGTGGAACTGGGCAATGCCACCGATAAGCATCTGGCCCGAGCCGAGCGGCAACTCGCGGCCTGGGCATTCCGCCCCAATGGCACCGAAGGCTATGCGAAGGCCGAAGTTACCGCCGGCGGTATCAGCACCGCGGATTTGTCCTCCCAAACCATGATGGCCAAACCCGTCGCCGGGCTCTATGCCATTGGCGAGGCGGTTGATGTGACCGGCTGGCTGGGCGGCTACAACTTTCAGTGGGCCTGGGCCAGTGGTCGGGCCGCCGGCGAAGATCTCTGACAACAAAGCAGCCAGCCCGAAACCATGGGCTTGAACGACGCCGGCTCAGAATTCCAGATTATCGATAAGTCGTACGCTGCCAAGTTTGGCGGCGGCCAGAATTACCCCCTTATCGCGTCCGGCTTGCGGATCGGCCATGGCCAGCAAACCCTGACGGTGGTGAAAGCCAACATAGTCCGGCTCCAGACCACTGGCGCGTTGCGTCGCCTGCGCCGCGGCCACTGCGGCGTCAACGGTCTGACCTGACAGGACCTGATCGCGCATGGCAAGCAGACTGCGTTGCAAGGCGGCGGCCTGGGCGCGTTGTTCGTCGCTCAGAAAGCCATTGCGCGATGACATCGCCAACCCGTTGCTCTCGCGCAGGGTTTCACCCGCCACCAACTTGATGGGCAAGGCGAACTGATCAATCATGCGTGCAATGACCTGCAGTTGTTGATAGTCTTTCTTGCCAAACACGGCGGCTGACGGCTGCACACACTGAAACAGCTTCATCACCACGGTACACACACCGGCAAAAAAGCCCGGCCGGCTGGCGCCTTCCAGAATGTCAGCAAGCGCCGGATCCGGCTGGATACGGAAGGTTTGCGGGCTCGGGTACAACGCGGCCTCATCGGGCGCAAACAACACATCGCAACGCGCCTGCTCCAAAGCCTGGCAATCATTGTCGAAGGTGCGCGGATACTGATCGAAGTCGTCCGTCGGTGCAAACTGCAACGGATTGACGAAGATACTGGCCACGACGGGCCGTTTACCCGCATCGCTATGTTCGTGAGCAAGGGCGATCAGTGACAGATGGCCTTGATGGAGATTGCCCATTGTCGGCACGAGCACTCCGCGCCGCTCACCCAGAATTTGCCGCAACTCGGCAATGGTGCGGGCAATCTTCATGCGTGCCGCCCATACGCGCGCACAACGCGGCAGGCAAGCGCATTGCAAAAAGGCTTCGTGACTCTCTTAACAATCATGACAATAATCGCATCAATACCCGGGCCGAGATCTTAGCAGAGCCGTCGATGCCGGCTTCGTTCCTACCCCCTTACTGTCATGAGCAATAGCGGCGCTTGCGAGTAACGCTCAGGTTTTGCTTTCGACGCCTTGCCAGTACTTGTCGCGCAAAGGCCGCTTGTAGAGCTTGCCCGTCGGCAATCGCGGCAAGGCATCGGTGAAATCGACGCTCCGTGGACATTTCATATGCGCCAGTTTGCTGCGGCAGAATTCAATCAGTTCGCTGGCCAGCGTCGCCGATTCGCTGCCCGGCTCAAGCACTTGCACGACCGCTTTGACCTCTTCACCGAGATCGTCATTGGGCACCCCGAACACAGCGGCATCGAGAACCTTCGGGTGCGTGATCAGCAGATCTTCGGTTTCTTGCGGATAAATATTGACGCCCCCCGAAATAATCATGAAGGTCGAACGGTCGGTCAAATACAGAAAACCGTCATCGTCAACATAGCCAATATCGCCAACGGTACTCATGGACCCGTCGGCCGAGCGGGCCTGCGCCGTGCGCTCGGGGTCGTTGAAATATTCAAAAGGCGTCGCCGTCTTGAACCAGATTTCACCGGGCTTGCCCTTGGGAGCCGGCCCGCCTTGTTCATCGAGAACGTGCAGGTCACCCAGCAAGACCTTGCCGACGCTGCCGCGATGCGCGAGCCACTGCGCGCTGTCGCAGGCGGTAAAGCCAAGCCCTTCCGTCGCCCCGTAGTACTCATGAATGATCGGCCCCCACCAGTCGATCATCTGCTCTTTGACCGGCACCGGACAAGGGGCGGCAGCATGAACCACAACTTCCAGCGAATCGAGCCGATGCGCCAGGCGCTGCTCGGGCGGCAACTTGAGCATGCGGCTGAACATGGTCGGCACCAGTTGCGAATGCGTCACCTGATAGCGCTCGACCAGTTCAAGGTAACGCCGAGCATCAAAGCGCTCCATGATGATGACCGTGGCGCCGACACGTATTGCCAGCGAAACGGCCGCACTCGGAGCCGCGTGATAGAGCGGCGCCGGTGACAAATAAACCATGCCCTGACGATACTGCCAGAGCTTCATCAGGAATTCATGCAAGGGCAAGGGCTGACTCGGTGCCTGTTCCGGTAACGGCCGCAAGATGCCCTTCGGTCGCCCGGTTGTGCCCGACGAATAAAGCATGGTCGTGCCAAGCGATTCATCGGCAATCGGTTCGACGGGACAGGTCGCTACCGCGGTGTCGTAGTCAGTGATCGGACAATCGCTGCCTGCCTCCTTCGCCGGCAACGCTGCGCCACCCCCACAAACCAGACACAGCTTGAGCCGTGGACACAGCGGCAAGGCCTGCAGCGCCACCTCGAGTTTGGCCGCCGAGGTGATCAACAACTGCGATTCGCTGTTGTTGATGATGTAGGCCAGTTCTTCGGCGGTCAGCCAGGAGTTGATACAGGTGGTGTACAAGCCGCTCCGTTCGCCGGCGGCCACGCCCTCCAGGTAGTACGCATTGTTCTCCATGAACATCGCGTAGTGATCGAGACGCTGCAACGGCAAACGACGCAACAGGTGAGCGAGCCGATTGCTGCGCTGGTCGAGTTCACGATAGGTCACGCTCTGGCCACTGTCGGCCATGATGAAAGCAATCTTGTCAGGCGTGCGGGCGGCGTGTTCGGCGGGATACATGTCTGTCGACTCCGTTAACACTGCTTGGTCAAAGGGCGGCGGCAGACATTGGGTCGGCCAGCAAGACGGTCGCCCGGCAAACCGACCGGGCCGAACTGTGCGCGTCGACCGTGCGAGGATGGGTTGCGACCGCCAAACACCCATAGGCGGCGCACGGCATCGGTTTGCACGATGAACCTGCGTGACATAGCGTTGTCTCCTGGACGGTCGCTTCTCAGGGGCGGCCGCACAATTTCTTGTTCGATTAGTGTAGCCGCATCCGACGGCCATGCGTAAGTGCAGCACGATCTGGCGCGTTGGAGGACTGCTGCGCCAAAGTGTGATCTTTCGCACGTTCTGAACGTCTTCACCGGCAGATCCGGCCGCCGGTCATGCCAGCATTAGGCTCAGGAGAGGAAACATGACAAAACTGCCCCATTTGCGCCCGCTGAATGCTGTCGCCATCATGCTGGCCGCCGCCACCATGGCCGGCGCTGCGGCCGACGCCCACGCGCAAGCCTTCAGTGCTGCGCCATCGGCTCTGCAAGCGGCCCCCGCGCCCCGTTCGCTCAGCACGCAACGGCATGTGACAACGGCGCCGGCGCAGCCCGCAGGCAATGCGTACTTCAATAACCGCACCGGCACGCATGCGCAGCAACGCGGCTCGATCGGACCGTGGCGTCTGAATCAATCAGCGAGCGGTGGTAGCGCGCACCCGGACGGGCCCCGCACGCATTCGCGGGTCACCCGATCTCGCCCCAACACCCCCAGCCGGGCGACACCGGCGCACCAGAGCGCCGCCCCCGTCGCGACGCAGCGCGCCGTGCGAACTGTCAGCACGCATCGCATCAACCCGGCCAATGCATGGTCTGCGCGCGATTCATCGGGCCTGCACTTCGGCCCGCGCGGCCATCGCGAACCGGCCCCACTGCCACGCACCGCCGCCTTGCGCGCACCACAGGTGCCCTACTTCAATCCACAGGTGCCGACCACGCTGCATCGGCTGCCACGGCGCCACCGCACCGCCCACTACCGGGCCCGGGCCTGGTATGAAGTCAACGGCCACTGGTACCAGCGGCGTGGGCATAACGACTATGTGCTGGCGATTCCGCCCTCCGGTTTTGTCACGGATTTTCTGCCCCCGCGAGTGGTGCAAGTCGAACTCGACGGCCAGACCATTTTCGTTGGCCGTCATTTGAGTTTTCGCCATCACAATCGGCGCTACATCGCACTCAACCATGATGAACATGTACGCGCCTTGCGCGCATCCCGTGGCCAGCCCAGCGCAAGCGACGAACCCCTGTACTTCGGACAGGCTGCAGACGTCTATGTCGATCCGGTACAAGGGCAAACGCGCCAGCAGTTTGGCAACGATCTGAAAGCCTGCATGCAGAAAGCGGAATCGCAGACTGGTGATCGCTGGCAGGAACTTCCGGCCCTTGTTGATGAAGACAGCCGTGAGCGCAGCTACAACGCCTTGTTCGGCGCCAATCGCGAATGCCTGGAAGTAGCCGGGTACGTCGTTTACTGAACGACCACAGCGTCGGGGGCGGCGCCCGACTTGCCCCCGATGCGTAAACATGCCTAAACTAAGCCTGCAATGAAAGCGCTTTCAGCGAAGGCCTGCAAACCGCCTTCGAATGCACCGCTGCTGATCGCCTCATCCGGGCAGTGGTACGCCAAGCGCCAATCCAAGCCGCACCAATATCCTGATGACTACTGGTGGAGACAAAAGGCATGCATCATCTGAAAAAAGCCGCAATGACGTCGTCGACCGGCGAGCGCGATGTGCGCGACACCGTGCAGGCCATTCTTGACGACATTGAAAAAGGCGGCGAAGACACGGCCCGGCAGTACACGGAAAAGTTCGATCAATGGGATGGCGACATCGTCGTCTCCGATGAAAGACGGGCCGCCGTCGCCGAGCAGATCCCGCAAAAACTCAAAGACGACATTCGTTATGCGCATGACAATGTGCATCGCTTTGCGACGGCCCAACGCGCCACGCTCACCGATTTTGAAATCGAGGTTGTTCCCGGACTGATTGCCGGGCAAAAACAATTGCCGGTATCGGCGGTGGGCTGCTATGCGCCGGGCGGTCGCTACAGCCATGTGGCTTCGGCGATCATGACGGTCACCACGGCCAAGGTCGCTGGCGTGCGACACATCTCGGCCTGCTCACCGCCGCGTCCGGGCATTGGCATGAACCCGGCGGTTTTATATGCCTTCGATGTTTGCGGCGCCGATCGCATCCTGAACATGGGCGGCGTGCAAAGCATTGCCGCCATGGCCTTCGGCCTGTTCGGCTGTCCACAAGCCAAAGTGCTGGCCGGTCCGGGCAATCAGTTTGTCGCCGAAGCCAAACGCATTCTGTACGGACGGGTCGGCATTGACATGTTTGCCGGCCCGACCGAAAGCCTGATCATTGCCGACGAGACGGCCGATCCGCTGCTGGTCGCCGCCGATCTGGTCGGTCAGGCCGAGCATGGTTATAACTCGCCGGTCTGGTTACTCAGCACCGATCGCGCGTTGGCCGAAGCCGTGGCAGCCCGTATGGATGATCTGATAGCCAGTCTGCCCGAGGTCAACAGAGACAACGCCCGTGCCGCCTGGCGCGACTACGGCGAAATCATTCTCTGCAACAGTCGTGACGAGCTTGTACAGATATCGGACGATATCGCGCCCGAACATCTGCAGGTACAGGCAGCCGACCTGAATTGGTGGCTTGATCATCTGAACAATTATGGCTCCTTGTTCCTGGGCGAAGAAACGACGGTTGCCTACGGCGACAAAGTATCTGGTCCCAACCATGTACTGCCCACCAAGGGCGCCGCCCATTATTCGGGCGGCCTGTTCGTGGGCAAATTCATGAAGACCGTCACCTGGCAGCGTGCCACCCAGGCCGCCAATCGCGACATTGCCCAGGCCTGCGCCCGTATTTCGCGACTTGAAGGGATGGAGGCGCATGCGCGCAGCGCCGATGTTCGGCTGGCCAAGTACTTTCCCGATGAAAAATTCGACCTGAGCGGACTGTCAGGCTGAAGGACTGTCGGGCAGATCACATCACAACGGCGGGCGAATCAGCGCTGCGCAGCCTGGACCAGCAACCGGGCCAGCAGCGTTGCGCCCATTTCGGCATGCGCCCACGACGTGGATTCACCAGGGGCATGACTGAGGCCGCCGCGCGAGGGCACGAACAACATCACGGCCGGACAGATTGACTGCAATACCTGCGCATCATGGCCGGCCCCCGAGGCCATGACGCAAGCTTGCATGCCGGCCGCGTCGGCTTGTGCCCGTGCGAGCGCCACGAGGTCGCCGTCCAGTGCAACCGGATCAAGCCGACTCGTGACCTTGGTCGTCGGCTGGAGTACGTGCGCCGCCGCGGTGGCAGACACCAGTGCCTGCAAGCCATCACAGAGTTGGTCCATCACCTGCGCCTCGGTGTCGCGCACGATGACCGTGAATTCGGCCCGCCCGGCAATGGTGTGAGCGAAATTCGGCGTCAAGGTCAGACTACCGGCGGTAACCCGTGAGTTTGGCGTGCCGTTGCGCTCAATCAGCGTGTCGATGGCTGCGATGACTCGGGCCGCGCCGACCAGCGCGTCGGCCCGCATGTCCATCGGCGTAGTACCGGCGTGATTGGCGCGACCTTGCAACGCAATGCGCACGCTGGCCACGCCGGAGATAGCCTCGACAATACCGATGGGCACGCCGGTGCGTTCCAGAACCGGACCTTGTTCGATGTGCAGTTCCAACCAGGCGCTCACCTCGTGCGGCGCGCGCGCCGCGTCGGCGATCCGCTCCGGCGCCAGCCCGGCCTCACGCAGCGCATCTCGCAGTTTGCGCCCACTGGCGTCTTGCGCGTTGTCGAACCAGGTCGAATCGACCACGCCGGCGATTGCCTGCGCACCGAGCATGCCGCCGAATCGACCTTCTTCTTCGGCAGTGGCGACAACCTCGATGGCCTGATGCGGTACATGCCCGATATCGATCATGGCGCGCACCGATTCAAGCGCCGCGGCCACGCCAAGCGAGCCGTCCCAGGCGCCACCTTCGGGCACCGTGTCCAGGTGCGAACCGGTCATCACGCACGGGCCGTCGGCCGGACCATAACGCCCGATGACATTGCCAACAGCATCGATGCGCACGCGCAGTCCATCGGCTTTCATGACGCCAGCAAGCCAGGCGCGTGCGTCCATGTCGGCGGGCGAATAACTGGCGCGATTGCAGCCGCCCGTCACCGGATTGCGCCCAAACGCATTGATGGCATCCAGTGTGGAATGCAGGCGCTGCGCGTTGACGCGAATGTCCGGCAGATTCATCAATGTCGCCTGGCGGTTGTATATTGCCGGAAAATATATCATGATGAGAGCTCAACAATATCCAATCGATCATGATTAATAAGCAAAGGAAGCAAGTCACCACCATGATCTGATTCAAATCGAGGAGCCCCCAATGAAGCGTTTGCTATCTGCCGCCGGTCTTGCCCTAGGACTCTCGCTCGGCCTCGCCACCGTCGGTTCTGCTCAGGCCCAGACGCCCCCCGGCGTGCTGGTTGTCGGGCAAATCGCCGAACCGAAATCACTCGATCCGCATGCGGTTACCGCGGTCAATGATTTTCGGATTCTGGTCAATCTGTACGATGGTCTGACGCGCTATAAAAGCGGCACGCTCGAGGTAGAGCCGGCACTTGCGACCAAGTGGACCATTTCCGACGACGGCAAGGTCTACACGTTCAGCTTGCGCGAAGGGGTCAAGTTTCACGACGGCACGGCGTTCGACGCCGCGGCCGTGAAGTTCAACTTCGAGCGCATGCTCGATGAAAAGCATCCGCATCACGACACCGGCCCGTTCCCGTTGTCATTCTTTTTCTCGTCGGTGGACACGATTGATGCGCCCGATGCGCACACGGTGAAGTTCACCCTCAAAGAACCGTACGCGCCGTTTCTTTCCAATCTTGCCTATCCGACGGGTCTGATGGTGTCGCCGGCCGCCATTGAGAAGCACGGCAAGGACATCGGTCGCCATCCGGTCGGCACCGGCGCCTTCCGCTTTGAAGCCTGGGATGCCAACGCAAAAGTGGTCGTCACCGGGAATCCGGATTACTGGGATGGCGCGCCATCGCTGGAAGCTGTCATTTACCGGCCCATCACCGACGCCAATACCCGGACGGCCGAAATGCTCGCCGGCGGTCTCGACGTAATGGTTGAAACCCCGCCCGACAGCTTGCGCCAGTTCCAGAGCGACGATCGCTTTCAGGTACTCGAGCAAGCCGGCCCGCATCTGTGGTTCCTGATTCTGAACACCAAGGAAGGGCCGTTCGCTGACAAGCGGGTTCGCCAAGCGGTCAACTACGCGATCAACAAGAAGGCCCTGGTCGAGAACGTGTTGCAAGGCACGGCCGAAGTTGCCGCCGGCCCGACACCACCGGCCTTTGGCTGGGCCTATGATGAGTCGCTGCAACCCTATCCCTACGCACCGGACAAAGCGACCAAGCTGCTCAAGGACGCCGGCTATGATGGCAAAGAACTGGTGTTCTATGTCACCGAAGGGGGCTCGGGCATGCTCGATCCCGTGGCCATGGGCACCGCCATTCAGGCCGACCTGCAAAAAGTCGGCATGAAGGTGAAAATCGAAACCTATGAATGGAATACCTTCCTCGGCAAGGTCAATCCCGGTCTTGAAGGCAAGGCCGATATGGCCGAGATGGCGTGGATGACCAATGACCCTGACACCTTGCCTTATCTGGCCCTGCGCAGTGCCGCAATGCCCGACAAGGGTGGCTTCAATTCGGGCTATTACGCCAATCCCAAGGTCGATGAACTGCTCAATGCCGCGCGCACCGAAACCGATCAGGCCCGGCGCGCCACGCTCTATCAGGAGATGCAACGAATCGTGCACGACGATGCACCGTGGGCTTTCGTGGCCAACTGGAAACAAAGCGCAGTGGTGTCTTCAGGCGTGCAGAACTTCGCGCTGCAACCGTCGTTCTTTCTGATGCTGCAAAAGGTCGCCAAGCCCTGAGCGGCCAACAGGTCAAACCTGCACCATGGGCGCTTATATCCTGAAGCGGCTGCTGGCCGCCGTGCCGGTGTTGCTGGGGCTCACCGTGATCGTTTTCGCGATCATGGCAATGATTCCCGGCGACCCGGCCACTGCCATTCTCGGTTCGTATGCAACGCCCGAAAATGTCGCCCGGCTGAACGCTCAACTGGGCCTGGATCAATCCTTACCCCGTCAGTACTGGACCTGGTTGGTCAATGTCTTGCACGGCGATCTCGGCCGCTCGTTCGCGCTTAACCGGCCGGTACTGGATGAGGTGCTTGAGCGGCTCAATGCGACGGCTATCCTCGCGGGGACTTCATTGCTGCTGTGTTCGGTGTTCGGCCTGTTGGTGGGCATCGTGTCGGCGGTCCGGCAGTTCAGCTGGGTTGATCGATCGCTCACCGTGCTGGTGTTGATTGGCATATCAACGCCTTCATTCTTTCTCGGCCTGTTGCTGATCTTGTTTTTCGCGGTGCAGTTGCGCTGGTTTCCGGTCAGCGGCATGGTGGCCATCTACGGTGGGGGCGATCTTCCCGATATCCTGCATCATCTGGCGCTCCCGGCGTTCACCCTCGCCGTGGTTGCCACTGGCGTCATTGCTCGCCTGACGCGCACGGCAATGCTCGAAGTGCTGCGCCAGGATTACATCCGCACCGCCCGCGCCAAGGGTCTGAGCGAGTCGCGTGTCGTGCTTGCTCATGCGTTCAGGGCGGCGCTGGTTACCATCATCCCGGTCATCGGTATCCAGGCCGGCTTTGTGCTTGGTGGTGCCGTCTACATCGAGACCGTCTTCCAGTGGCCTGGCATCGGCTCCATGCTGGTCAACGCCATTTCGACCCGCGACCTGTTGCTGGTCCAGGGCGGCGTACTTGTGGTCGCCGCGGCCTATGTATTGTTCAATCTTGCCGCCGATGTCGCGCAGGCCTTGCTCGATCCGAGGCTGCGCCAATGAGTGAAGCAAGCCTTGGTGCCCAAGCGGCCACCGGCAACACATCCGAGCCCCAAAACCAGACCGGCCATACCCGGCCCGGATCGCTGCGTCTGCTGCTCAATAACCGGCTCGCCGCGCTCGGACTGCTGATCCTGCTGGCCGTGCTGGTAACCGCCTTTGCGGCACCGTGGCTGCCGCTCCCCGACCCGGACGCCACCGATCCGGCAAACCGCCTGCTGCGTCCGCTTGCGCAAGGGCATCTGCTTGGCACCGACGCGCTTGGTCGCGACCTGCTCGCGCGGCTGATCTGGGGCACCCGAACCAGTCTGGCGGTCGGCGTCGGCGCCTCGCTGATTGCCGCGCTCGCCGGTTCACTGATTGGTCTGATCGCCGGGTTTCGAGGCGGTCGCACCGATGCGGTTCTGATGCGTGGCATCGATATGGTGATGGCGTTTCCCTACATCCTGCTCGCGCTGGCAATCGTCGCCGTGCTCGGACCGGGCCTGATCAATGCGCTGGTTGCCATTGCGCTGGTCAATATTCCCTTCTTCGCCCGCAACATCCGCGGCAATACGCTGGGTATTGCGCGCCGCGAGTTTGTTGACGCCGCGCGCCTGTCCGGCCGCAGCGAGGCCGGCGTGCTGTTTGGCGAAGTGATGCCCAATGTGTTGCCGGTCATCGTCATCACGATGTCAACCACCGTTGGCTGGATGATTCTCGAAACCGCCGGCCTGTCGTTTCTGGGTCTGGGCGCGCAACCGCCGCAGGCCGATCTGGGCTCGATGCTCGGCGAAGGCCGCAAGGTCTTGTTCAACGCCCCGCATGTCTCCATCGTGCCCGGCGCGATGATTCTGATTGTCGTAATGGCCATCAATCTGCTCGGTGACGGCATCCGCGATGTCCTCGATCCACGCCTGCGTTCGGGCTCGTTGATGCGTCCGCTGGCCCGCACCGCGGTGCAGCGGACAACAGTTCCTGCCGGCAACAATGACAATGCCCTGCTGGATCTACAAGGCCTGCGAACTGAGTTCAAACTCGGCAAGACAAGTTATCGCGCCGCCATCGACATCGACCTGAGTCTCGCCCCCGGCGAATGCGTCGGCCTGGTTGGCGAATCGGGGTCGGGCAAATCCGTAACCGCCATGTCGGTCATGGGTCTGGTACCGTCACCACCCGGCGCCATTACCGGCGGTGCAGCCCGCCTGGCCGGTGAAGACTTGTTCGGGGTCGATGACAAACGTCTGCGTCAGTTACGAGCCGGCGCCGTGGCGCATGTCTTTCAGGACCCGCTGTCCAGCCTGCACCCGCTGTATCCGGTCGGTAAACAACTGACCGAAGCGATTCTCGCGCATGGCCAGCGGCGCGGCGCCGACGCGCGAGCCCATGCGCTGGCCATGCTTGAACTGGTTCGGTTGCCCAATCCGGCCGAGCGCATGAAGGCCTATCCCCATGAACTCTCAGGGGGCATGCGCCAGCGCGTGTGTATCGCGATGGCCCTGGCCAACAACCCACAGGTGTTGATCGCCGATGAACCGACGACCGCACTCGATGTCACGGTGCAGGCGCAGATCCTCGCGCTGATGAATCGTTTGCGACATGAACGCGAGGCCGCCATCTTGTTCATCACCCACGACTTTGGCGTGGTCTCCGCCATCTGTGACCGGGTTGCCGTGATGTATGCCGGGCGCATTGTTGAAACCGGCACCACCCAGGAAATACTGGAAGCTCCCCGACACCCGTATACAGCGCGCCTGATCGCCTGCGTGCCGGTGCTGGGCCAGCCCCAGCGCGAGCTCCACGCCATCGACGGCCGCCCGCCCGCGGTCGATGAACTTCCTGACGGTTGTGCCTTTGCCGAGCGTTGCGAGCGGGTTCATGAGTCCTGCCGGTCAGGCGACATCGCGCTACGCAGCCTCGATACAAGCCAGGGCAAACGCGCCGGTTCTGACCGAGCGGTGCGTTGCCTGTTTCCGCTTGACGAGGCTGCGCCCGCGAAGCCGGCCACGCCCTCTGAGGCCCGCCCATGAGCGAGCAGCAAGCATCCGCTACAGCACCGGGCGCCTCGACTGCGCCACTGATGACGGTGCAGTCCGTGTCGCGTCGCTTTGGCGGCGGGCGCAATTGGCTGGGTCGCCGGCGCGCACAGGTCCATGCCTTGTCGGCAATCGATCTTGAGGTGATGCGCGGCGAAACGCTCGGTGTGGTTGGTGAGAGCGGCTGCGGCAAATCGACGCTGGCGCGCATCATGGTGGGTCTGGATCAACCCAGTGATGGCACCATCAATTTTGACGGACAAGCGCTCGGCGCGCTGGGCCGGGAACGTTCACGGCGGATTCAGTACGTGTTTCAGGATCCGGTCGCCTCGCTGAACCCGCGCAACACCATTCGCGAAACACTTGCCGCACCACTCACCCACTTGTTGGGCCTGAGTGGCCCGGCACGCGAAGCCCGGCTGGCCGAATTGCTCGAATCGGTGCGTCTGGCGCCCCGCTTTCTGGACCGATATCCGCATGAGTTCTCCGGCGGCCAGGCCCAACGCATTGCCATTGCCCGGGCGCTGGCCGCGCGCCCCGAACTACTGGTGCTCGACGAACCCGTCTCCGCACTCGACGTATCGGTACAGGCTCAGGTGTTGCAACTGCTTGGCCAATTGCGCACCGAACTGGCGCTCACCTATGTATTCATCAGCCACGATCTCGCGGTAGTCGAGTCTTTGTGTGACCGGGTAGCGGTACTGTACTTCGGCCGGGTTGCTGAGATCGGCAGTGCGCGCGATGTGTTCACCCGGCCGCGTCACCCCTACACTCACCTGTTGCTGCGTTCAGCACCCGCGCCGGGCCGCAGCCTTGCGGTGGATGAGGACACCGAGTCCGAGTTACCCGATCCGCTGGCGCCGCCGGCCGGTTGTGCGTTTGCGGCGCGCTGCCCTCGCGCCACCGAACGCTGCCGTACTGAACGCCCCGAGTTGTCGTCACCGGACAATCCGGCACATCGCTCAGCTTGCCATCACCCCTTTGAAGAACCCGTCCGATTCGATCATGAATGATCGCCCGCCAGCCAAACCACTCCCCCGACCCGAAGCGATCGCCGAACACTTGCGCGAGCGCGTGCTCGCCACAGGTTTGCGCCCCGGCGACCGCTTGCCCCAGCAATGGCTGGAAGATGAAGAGGCCCGCGGCTCGCGCGGCACCTTGCGCGAAGCGATGAAAATCCTGCAGACCGAAGGTCTGATTCGCAACCGCACCGGCCCCGGGGGGGGCAGCTTCATTGCCGCCCCCGACCCGGGGCTGGCAATCCGTCTGCTCAACAATCTGTTTCTGTTTGATGCGCCCGGTATTGCCGACATTTATGCGCTACGCCGACTCCTTGAGCCTGAGCTTGCCGCCGACGTCGCCGGCCGACTCGATGAGTCGGCACTCGCGCGCCTGCGCGACACCATTCGGCTCTACGAAGACGAACCGGTCAACGCCGCCCAGGAATACGCGCAGCGCCTCGCCGAACTCGATTTTCATGCTGAACTTGCCAGCCATGCCCGCAATCCCTTACTTGGCTTCATCTGTACCTTCTGCGTGAGCCTGTTGCAGGACAAGACCGAGTGCCGGGAAATTTACGCCGGCAACACGCCCGGGCTGCGCGAATCCGGGCTCGATTACCAGGTGCGTCTGCTGCGTGCCATCAAGGCCGGCAACGCAACTGCGGCCCGCACCATCATGGTTGAACACATGGCTGAAGCCGAAGCGTATATGTGCGAGCGCGCAGTGCTTGCGCCGCGCCAGCAACGCAGTTCAGCCAGACCAGCCGAACAGCGCTGAACAGGCAGAGGGCGTGACACGGCGCGCGGTTGGCGTCGGTCCGATTTGCGCCAGCAGCCCTTCGCCGCTAGAGTGTGGCGCTTTATTCAGAGTGATTCGTGCGGTCGAAGCAACCTCTTGCCCCAACCCCCATCGGCGGCCCAAGTGCGCATTTCTGGCGCGCGGTTCGTGACATTTCCCCACTGGCCGCCGGCGTCTCCGTGTACGGGCTGGCTTTCGGGGTGCTTGCCACCCAGGCGCACATCGATCAACTCGAAGTCGGCTTCATGGGGGCGCTGGTTTTTGCCGGCTCCTCGCAAATCATTGCCACCGAACGGTTGCTCGCCGGCGCCGGCGCCGCGGCCGCCATCATCGCCGGTCTGGCGCTGAATCTGCGCTTGTTACTGGTAGCCGCCTCGGTTCGCGACATTTTCGCAGGGCGGCCATTCTGGCAACAATTGCTGGGAGCCCACCTTATAACCGATGAAAACTGGGCGCTGATGCTCGCCACGCGCGCCAAAGGAGAACGGGTTGGTTATTGGTACCTGGTAGGCGGCGGTGCCACGCTGATTGTTACCTGGGTAGCGACTACGGTAGTCGGTGCCGCGTTTGCCACCGCCATACCAGCGCCTCGCGCGCTGGGCATTGATTTCGCGTTTACCGCAGCCTTCATTGCGCTGGCCCGATCCCTGTTTCGCGGCCGCCCCGATCTTTTGCCTTGGGCGGTTTCGCTGGCCACGGTTGCGCTCTGCACGGCCAGCGGCGTGCTCGATACCTCATGGGCCATCGTGCTGGGCGGGCTCAGCGGCGCCGCAGCCGCGGCGGTGACCGGCCATGACTGACACCTGGATCGTTATTGCCGGCCTGGCGCTGGGCACCTTTGGGATCCGTTTCGCCGGCGTGCTGCTCGGCCATAGCCTGCCTGCGCACGGCGGTTGGGCGCGCGCCTTGCGGGCGCTGCCCGGCTGCCTCATCGTGTCACTCGTGGCGGTCTTGTTGCTTGGCGGCGGGCCGTTTGAATGGCTGGCGGGGCTGGCCGCTGCCACCGTCGCGCTGCTGACCCGCAGCCTGCCCCTGACAATGCTTGTTGGGGTTGGCTGCGTGGCCGCGCTGCGATTCTTTCTGTAAGGCCTCGTTCAGGCTTGCTCGGTGAACGGTGCCGGATCGAGAAAACGATCGACAACATTGCGCATCAGGGTCGAGACATCGTTGTCGAAGTTGTTGGTTGGCAAGCTTCCGCAGAAGGTAATCGAACCGGTTGAAAACACCGCGCCCCCCGCTGGCAAACTGAAAAACGTCATATCGGCGCGAATCAGATCACCAGCGGGTTCCTTCGACAAGGTCAGAAACGGGGTCAGCATCTCCTCAGGCACCATGACCCACGGCGCTTCAGGCGGATGGTTTTCCG
>CAXBNM010000061.1:0-16910 GCA_963976885.1 uncultured Burkholderiaceae bacterium | reverse complement strand
ACTGCGGCGGCCGCTGGTGGCGGTTTTCGGATCATCCGACCCGCGCCACACCCCGCCCCTGGCCCCCGACGCTGCGGTGCAATGGCTGCACCTCGAATGCAGCCCGTGCTTTGCGCGCACCTGCCCGCTCGGCCACACCAATTGCCTGAACGACATCCACCCGGCGATGATTCTCGATGCGCTGGCCAGCCGCATCAACACCGACGCCATCCAGCCCCCTATCTCGCCATGAATTTGCCCTTCGGTCACTACGAGTCCGCCGAAGACGCGGAAACCGCCTTCTACGAAGCCCTTCGCCATGCCGACCTTGAAGCCATGATGGCCATCTGGGCCGATGAAGACGACACCGTCTGCATTCACCCGAACGGTCCGCGCCTGATTGGCACGGACCAGATCCGGGAGTCCTGGCAAGCCATCTTCGACAACGGCGCGGTGACGATTCGCGCCCTGCAGCAGCATTGCACCAGCAGCACCCGGCTGGCGGTTCATAACCTGATCGAAGAAGTCACCATCAGCGGTGAACGCGGCCCGCACGTTGTGCTGTGCTATGCGACCAATATTTACGTGCGCGAGATGCGTGGCTGGCGCCTGATCTGCCACCATGCCAGTGCGGCCGGCGACGATGAAATCGCCGAGCCCGAACACCACGGCATGCTGCATTGACGCGGGCCAGCCGCGCGCGTCGGCTTTGAACTTCCATCGAGTTACCCGCTGTGGCTGATGTGTTCTCCCAATATCGCGCGCCGGGCTGGCTGCCCGGTGCCCATCTGCAAACGGTGTACACCGCCAAGCTGAGCCGGTTTGCACCGCCACGTTACATACGCACCCGCTGGCAGACGCCCGATCAGGACTTCATTGATCTCGATCTGGTCGTGCCGGCGCAGCCGCCGCGTGGCCTGCTGGTCATGTTTCACGGCCTGGAGGGCGACTCGTCGAGCCAGTATGCGGTGTCGGCCATGCAGGCCGCGCAGCAAGCCGGCTGGATCGGCTGCGTGCCGCACTTTCGGGGTTGCAGCGGCGAGGTCAATCTGGCGCCACGGGCTTATCACTCGGGCGACAGCGCTGAAATCGACTGGATCCTGCGCCGCCTGGCCACCGAATATCCCGATCTGCCGCGCTACGCCTGTGGCGTGTCACTGGGCGGCAATGCCTTGCTGAAATGGGCCGGCGAACAAGGCGAGGCGGCCAGCCAGGTCGTGTCGGCGGTGGCCGGCATTTCGGCGCCGCAAGATCTGCACGCCGGTGCAGTGGCGTTGTCGCAAGGCTTTGCGCGGCTCTACACCTGGTCGTTCTTCCGGTCGCTGCGCATCAAGTCGCTGGCCAAACTTGAGCAGTATCCCGGCCTGTTTGACCGCGACACCATGCTGCGGGCGCGCGATTTTTTCGATTACGACGATGCGGTCACCGCTCGCATGCATGGCTTTCACAGTTGTTTCGATTACTGGGGCCGTTCATCGTGCAAGCGCTATCTGGGCGGCGTGCGAGTGCCAACGCTGGTGGTCAATGCCCGTAACGACCCCTTCCTGCCTGAACGCCATCTGGCCCGCCCCGAACAGGTGTCCGCTCAGGTGCGCCTGCATTACCCCGACACCGGCGGCCATGTGGGTTTTATTTCCGGTCGCTGGCCGGGCCGCATAGACTGGTTCGGTCAACAACTGGTGCAATGGTTCGAGCATGGATGAAAACGTCAAACGCGCAATTGAACGCTGGCCCGATGTGCCAGCCGCTTTCGGCTGGCTGCGCCTCGATCGGCGCGGCAAGTGGTATCTGATTGATCGCAACGCGCCGGGCTTCACTGAGGCCGAACACGGCCAGGGCAGCCTGATCAGCAGTGAACCCATCATTGAATTCATCAGCCGCAATTACCTGCACGATGACAAAGGCCGCTGGTTCTGGCAGAACGGCCCGCAAAAAGCCTATGCCGATCTCGATCTGGCGCCACTGATTCTGCGGGTCGTCAGCGGCGCCAGGGGTCAGGCGCTGGTCACCCACACCGGCTACCCGGTCGAGCATGTCGAGGCCGCCTTTGTCAGTGAGAGCGGCGAGTTATTCGTGCAAACCGATCTGGGTCCGGGGGCCATTCACGGTCTGGACCTGAGCGCGCTTGAACTGACCGAAGATCACCTGACCCTGGACGGGCGCGAGCTTGCGTTGCAAACCCTCGATGGACCGCCCGGACCGGCGCTGGGTTTCGTCACCACGCCGCGGTAGGCGGCCGGCGCTCACTCGCGCTCTTTCTCGCGCCTGATCGTGGCCTCGATCTGCTCGAGCCGCACATCGATCTGAGAGAGCTGATAGAAGTCGAGGCCGGGCTGCTTCTGCGCCAGTTTGAACTGCGCATGGGCCGCCCGCCAGGCCCCGAGCAATGCGTATTCTTCGGCCGTTGCCCAGTGCGCCTGACCGGCCTGGCCGTTGGCAAAATACGCCCGTGCCAACGTGCGCCAGAGCGTTGGATCCTGGCGGTAGACCGCCCGCTCCTGCTCAAGAAAGCTGACCGCCTCGGCAGTGCGCTTGAGGTCGATCAGCAGATCGGCTTTCATGCGCCGGATCGCACGTGAATCGCTGAACCGGGTGAGCGCCGCCTCGACCAGTTCATAGGCCTGCTCGGGATGACCGCTGTCCTGCTCGATCTGGGCTTGCAAGCGGGCCAGAAACGGATGCCCCGCTGCGCCTTGTTCGCCAGCCAGATCGCCGGCCTTCGCGAGCATTTCGCGGGCCGTGGTGAAATCGCGCTGCGCATTGGCGACCAGCGCCAGTCCGTACCAGACCGAGGCCTGATTCAGGTAACTGCCGTGCTCGAGCTGGTTCTGCAGGCTCTTGCGCTGATCGCGCAGCCCGTCGACGGAGGTGTCGGCCAGCGCGGCCAGCTTGGCCCGGGCCAGCGCAAACTCCAGCGAATCGGCATGCTGACGATAGCGAAAATCGAGCACCCGGTTCTGAATATCGGCCATCCGCTCGCCGGTGAGCGGGTGGGTGCGCAGGTAGGCGGGCGCGGCGCTTTCGTAAACGCGGGTGGCCTGTTGCATGCGGCCAAAAAACGCGATCATGTCGCGCGGCTGAAAGCCAGCCTCGCGCAGAATTTCCAGACCGACCCGGTCGGCCTCACGTTCGGCATCACGCGAAAAGGACAACATGGTGCTTTCCTGCACGCTGCCCCCCAGTGCCACCAGGCCGGCCGCAGCCTGCGGATTCTGCGTGGCCGCCACCAGCGCCATCACCACCGCCGCCAGTGACAGCACCGAGCTTTGCTGATTCTGGGCCAGCATGCGCGCCACATGGCGCTGGGTCACATGGCCAATTTCGTGGGCCAGCACCGACGCAAGTTCGGATTCGGTCTGGGCGGTCACCATCAGTCCGGAATGCACGCCGATATAGCCCCCCGGCAGCGCAAAGGCATTGAGCGACGAGTCGCGCAGCAAGAAGAACTCGAAAGTGAGCCCCTGGGCCGGCCGGGTGTCGGTCAGTTTGCTGGCAAACGCGTTGAGATAATCGGTCAGCTCGGCGTCATCGAGCAGCACTTCCTCGCGACGCAGATCACCCATGATGGCCTCGCCGATGCGCCGCTCGGTTTCGGGCGACAACTCAACGCCCCCGGCATCACCAAGGCGCGGCAGGTTTGTAATCTGGGCGACAACTGGCGTCGGCATACTGGTTGCGGCCAGCAGCAGTGCGGCCAACGCCGCCCCGGCCACGCGCGCGCGCCACGCCGTGCGGGGAGCCGGCCGGCACACAGCCTGGGAGGAAGTTGGACGTGGTCGTTTCACGTCAGCATGATCCGGGGGTATCCATCAACCCGATACTATAAGCAATTCCTGCAAGCAATCACTTCAGATCATGACAAAAAGCTCGGCAACCGGCCTGACCCACTTTGATGCCTCGGGACAAGCCCATATGGTCGACGTGGCCAACAAGGAAGTCACCCGTCGCATCGCCGTGGCAACCGGCACCATCAGCATGTTACCGGCCACGCTGGCGGTCATCGAGCAAGGCTCCGCCAGCAAGGGTGATGTGCTGGGTATTGCACGAATTGCGGCAATTCAGGCCGCCAAACGCACCAGCGACCTGATTCCGCTGTGCCATCCGCTGGCCATCACGAAGGTGGCCGCAAATTTCGAAGTCGACGTCGACAACAGCTCGGTGCACTGCGAGGTCACCGTGCAGTGCGACGGCAAGACCGGCGTTGAAATGGAAGCCCTGACCGCCGCCAGCGTCGGTCTGCTGACCATTTATGACATGTGTAAAGCCATTGATCGCGGCATGACTATTCAACAGATCAAACTCAAGGAGAAACATGGTGGAAAGTCAGGCAGCTATGTCGCTGACTGAGGGCACGGACCCGGTCAGCCATCGACGTCGATTGTTGCTGGCCGGAGGCGCAGGGCTTGCGCTGGCCAGTTTGCAAGGCTGTGGCACGAGTCGACCGCCAGGCATCGATGCGCAAGGGGCGCCTCTGCCCGATCACGTCAGCAAGTTCTCGCCCCTGCCCGCAGACGGCGCGCTACCGGCCGGGTGGCGCCCCTCCAAAACCTGGCTGACCAAAAAGAAAACCATTTACTCCACGGTGGCCATGAATGACGCCACCGTCGTGCAGGCGGAGTCGGCCGGTTCGGCGTCGGGCATCTATTGCGACGTCGATATCGCCGCAACGCGCACCCGCCGCTTGCAATGGCAGTGGCTGGCGCATGAGCTGATTCCCGAAGCCGATGTGGGTGACGGCAAGCGTGACGACGCGGTCGCACGAGTGCTGGTGTCAATGTCCAGCAATGGCACCAAACTGGGTATTCGCGACCTGATCTTTGCCGAGCAGGCCCGCTTGTTTGCCGGCATCGAAGTGCCGCACAGCACGCTGATCTATGTGTGGGACACCTCACAGCCGCCCGGTTCGGTATTTCACATTCCCGAAACCTCCCGCGTCCGGTATCTGGTGGTCGAGTCCGGCCCTGAAAATCTTGGTCAATGGCGCTCTTATGAACGCGACTTTCATGCCGACTTTGCGCTGGCCTACCCCGACGAAGTCCCTGGCAACGTCACCAGCGTTGGCATAACCACTGACTCCAACAACACCAATTCGCGAGCCCAGGCCTGGTACGGCGACATCGCCTTCGAGGCCGGCTGAACAAACCGGCAGGGGTCCCCGGCGACGCAGCCTGTCGGCGCCGCATCGGGTATGCTGCGCCGCTGGGCCGCCCGCCGCCCCGGCTGCACCACGGCAACCGGATGATCGTCACTGGCGACCAAGCCAGACAGCCAGTCACCGGGCAGCGAGTTCGCACTCGCCAGGCGCCGGGCCCCTGACAAGCACCGTTCCGCCGAGCCCCTCGGCGGTGTTCTGAACAAACACGCCAGCCGAACCGGCTCGTGCCGGCATCGTTACTTACCGCGGCGGCGTTCTCTGGAAGCATGCATGAGCGACAATCAACCCACGCAGGACGGCATCGATACGCCGTACTCACGCGCCACCGCCACCGTCCAGTCAGACTGGATCGACTACAACGGCCACATGAATGTTGGTTACTACCATGTCGTGTTCGACATGGCAGCCGAGCCCTTTTTCAGGTGGCTGGGACTCGACGAAAACTATCGCAAGGCCAGTGGCGCCTCAACGTTTGCGCTTGAATCGCATCTGAACTTTCTGCGCGAAGTCAAAGAAGGGGATCCGCTGCGTTTTGAAGCGCGTCTGCTCGGTTTCGATCACAAGCGTTTTCATTTCTATCAGGAAATGTTCCACGGCACCGAAGGCTATCTGGCCGCCAGCTATGAATCGGTATCGGCGCACGTCGACATGAACATCCGCAAAACCGCACCCATGCCCGAGATGCTGCAAGCGCGTCTGGCACGCATTGCGCAAGCGCACGCCACGCTTGAGCGCCCCTGGCAGATCGGTCATGTGATGAGCGCGCACCCACCGCGCAAGTAACGCGCAATCAGGTGGCGCCGGGCCGGTCAGCCGAACATCAGGCTGGCCAGCCCCAGGAAAATCAGAAAGCCCAGGCTGTCGGTGCTGAAGGTGAGCAGCACCGGCGAGCCCATCGCGGGGTCGCGTCCCAGGCGCTGCAAGCTCAGTGGCACGGCCAGCGCGACCATTGCCGCGAGCAGCAAATTGAGCAGCATCGCCAGCATCATGGTCAGGCCGAGCGTCTGGCCATGCGGCGTGTCCGCGTACAACCACCAGGCAAACAAGCCGGCCACACTGCCCCAGACCACGCCATTGAGCAAGGCCACGGTCAGCTCCTTGCCGAACAGGCGCCGAAAATTCGAACTGTTGATCTGGCCCAGCGCCAGCGACCGAATGACCAGCGTCATGGTCTGATTACCCGAGTTGCCGGCAATGCCGGCAACAATGGGCAGCAATGCCGCCAATGCCACAACCCGCTCAATCGTGCCTTCAAACAGACCGATCACGCGCGAGGCAAAAAAGGCCGTACACATATTGAGCGCCAGCCACAGCCAGCGATTGCGAGCCGAGGTCCAGACGCCAGCGAACAGATCTTCGCCTTCGATCAGGCCGGCCTGATTGAGCAGTTCGGCCTCGCCTTCCTCGCGAATGACGTCGACAATTTCCGAAACCACCAGCCGTCCGATCAGCTTGCCGTCTTCGGCAACCACGGGCGCGGACACCAGATCGTAGCGTTCGAAGGCCTGCGCGGCTTCATAGATGCTGTCGGGCGGATCGAAGGTCAGCGAGTCACGCGCCATCACGCTTTCAACGCTGGCCTCGGGGTCGCTGACCAGCAAGCGGTTAACCGACAAGACGCCAACCAGCTTCTCGTCGCGGTCGACCACAAACACCGAATCGGTATGCTCGGGCAGCTCTTGAAAGCGCCGCATGTAACGGAACACGGTTTCGACCGATACGTCTTCGCGCACGGTGACGAAATCAAAGTCGAGGTAAGCCCCTACCGAGTCTTCATCGGCCTGGAGCATTTCGCGCAATTGCTCGCGCTCCTTGACCGTCAGCCGAACCCGGACCTGCTCGATGATGTGCGGCGGCAAGTCATCGGCCAGCTCTGCCACTTCGTCGGCATCGAGCGTGTTGACCAGGTTGACCAGCTCTTCATCGTCGAGGTCGGCAATCAGCCCTTCACGCACCGGCTGCGAAACCTCGAGCAAGACCGCACCGTCGCGCTCGGCAGCAATCTGTTGCCACACCTGATAACGCTCGGCAGGCGGCAAGGCCTCGAGAATGTAGGCGGCATCGGCGGGATGCAGTTTTTCCATCCGCACCCGCAGATGGGCAAGCAGCTGCGCTTCGTTGACGCGCTCAACGATCCGGTTGCGATCATCGTCGCTACCGGTTTCGGCCATGTCACGGATCAGCTCCAGGCGCTGCAACCATTGCTGCACCTCTTGCAAGGCAATCGCCGCGGCCTCGTGATCGGCAGGCAGCACCGCATCACTGACGGCGACATCAGCGTCGTCGACGGGTACGTCCACCTGATCGGCGGGCTCTTGCGGAGATTCGGCCATGGCGAGATTCGACAGCGTTGGAGGACATGCACCTGCGCAGCGAAGGCGGCAGGGCAATGAGTGGACGAGTTGGTATGACGAGGTGCGCAGGCCGCGAGCGAGCACACTGGCGTCGATTATGGCTGAGCCTTTGCCTGAACGCCAACCGGGTTTGCGCATTCAGACAATGAACGTACACCATATTGGCCGAGAGCGGCGAGCGCGGTCAGACGAGAGGCTGTTCGCTTGCGCCCGTCGCGGGGCGCTGGTATTGCGCCCGCCGGGCGCCAACCGTGCGGCGCGGCCCTGCCGCAGTGATCAACCGGGCCCACCGACCGACACGATCAGGCGGTCGGTGGACCGGCATGTCGATCCACGAAGGCGGATCAACGATTGCCGATCAGCGAATGCCGATCAACGAATGTCGATGCTCTGATTGAACGCGCCGTACACCATGCTGCGCAGCTGAGTGCGCAACGGCACGCGATACTTGGGCGATTGCATCATGTAGATCACCACCATCTTCTCCTGAGGATCGGCGAAGTAATAGGTACCGCCAGCACCACCCCAGTTGTATTCGCCAACACTGCCCATCACCGGCGACACCCCGGCCTCGGTGCGCACGCCAAAGCCCAGGCCAAAGCCGTACCCGGCACCGGGCAGATAGTATTTGCCCGGTTTGATCTTCTCGCCCATGTGATCGGACGTCATATAAGAGACGGTATAGGGCGACAGAATCCGCACATCGTCCAGTTGACCGCCATTCATCAGCATCTGCGCAAAGCGGGCGAAATCGTGAATGGTCGACACCAGTCCGCCACCGCCCGACTCGAACACCGGCTTGACCTTCGGGTCAAACATCGGATTGACGCCAATCTTGTTATCGGTAGCGTTCGGCTCGGCAATGCGACCGTGCTGGCTTGCGTCGGCCACCCAGAAGGCGGTGTCGTTCATGCCCAGCGGCTTGAACAAGCGCTCGCTCAACACCTCTTGCAGCGACTTGCCCTCAACAACTTCGATCACCGCGCCCAGCACATCGGTCGAGCGGCTGTATTCCCAGGTTGTGCCCGGCTCATGTTCGAGCGGCAATTCGCCAAGCATGCGGGCTGCCTGCTGGCTGGTGTGCTTGCCATTGAAGACCTCTTTGGCGTTCAGCGCTTCGCGGGCCGGCCCGGCGCCAAAGAAGCCATAGGTCAGGCCGGATGTGTGCCGCAGCAGGTCTTGCACGGTCATGGTCCGCTCGGCCTTGACGGTTTCAATCGTGCCGTCGGCGGCCTTGCCGGTCGCCACAGTCATTTCCTTGTACTCGGGAAAGTACTTGGCCACCGGGTCGCTGATGCTCAGCTTGCCCTCTTCAACCAGCATCATCGCCGCCACCGAAACGATCGGCTTGCTCATCGAATAGATGCGGAAGATCGTGTCCTCGGTCATCGGCTCGCCGCCTTCGGTGCGTTTGCCAAGCGTCGACAGGTGCGCAATCTTGCCGTCGCGCAAGACCATCGTGATGGCGCCGGGAAAGGCCCCGTCATCGATCAGGTTCTGCAAATGGGTATCGAGCCGGCTCAGTCGCTCGGCAGACAGGCCAACCTCGGCCGGCGTGGTCGGTTGCAACGGCGCGGCAAAAGCAGGGCTGGCAGCAAGCAAGGCTGCGCTCATGGCCATGCCAAGCCATGGGGAAATTCCAGGTTTCAAGTCAGGTCTCCGTGATCAGTTATTACGCACATGCATGCGTTCATTGGTCGGCAGCATTGAACAGTGCCGGCCAAGAAAATATCACGACTTGTCGATGCCGCCGGTGACGCGGCAACGCAGGAGCGCGTCAGGGCAGACGCGCGTTCGGGCTGTCCGCCGCAATCGTGGCGGCACGCCGCGACAGGTAATCACTGCCCGGGTTCTTTTCGTAGTAGGCCGGACGCGGCAGCATCGCGGCCAGACGGGCCGCCTGGCGCACCGACAGCCGGGCGGCATCGGTCTGGTAATAATGGCGCGCGGCCGCCTGCGCACCAAACACATCGCGCCCCCATTGCGCGCAATTGAGATACAACTCGAGGATGCGCTCCTTGCTCAGCACCACTTCGAGCATCATCGCAATCAACACCTCCTGCCCCTTGCGCCAATAGCTGCGCGCCCCGGACAGGTAGAGATTCTTGGCCAGTTGCATCGTGATGGTCGAACCGCCGAACGCGATCTCCTCGCGCTCCAGATTGGTCGCCCAGGCCCGCTGAATCGCAATCCAGTCAATGCCGAAGTGATCAACGAAGCGCGCATCCTCGGCCACCAACACGGTCCGCTTCAGGGGCTCACCAATGCGCGCAATATCGACCCACTGGTGTTTCAGCGGGGCCGGCTTGCCGGCCTGGCCGAGGGCTTCGGCCTGCGCCTGCATGAACGCGGTCGAGATCGGGTTATGCCGAACCAGGGACAACACCTGCGCGAAATACCAAGCCTGCAAGGCCAGAAAAGCCGTCGCGACCAGCACCAGCGTCCATTTGCACCACCAGCCGATGCCGCGTGTCGGCCGCGCCTGCAGCGCCGCCTGGTCGAACAGCCCTTGCTGCATCGGCGTCTTCTTTGGCGCGCGCCGTGATGCACGCTTCGGCGCCGGCTTTGGCGCAGCTTTGACTTTTTTTTGCGCCACGCTCAGGCCGAACGCAACAGCGAATAAACAGGATCGGTTTGTGGCCGTTGACCGTGCCAGATCTGAAAGGACTCGGCCGCTTGCTCGACCAGCATGCCCAGACCATCAACCGCGCGCGCGCAGCCGTTGGCTTGCGCCTGGCGCATGAACTCGGTCGCGCTGCTCGCGTAAACCATGTCATAGGCCAGTGCCGCGTCCGCAAACAGCGCCGGTGCCAGGGCCATGCGCGCATCGCTCAGGCCGGTTGCGGTGGCGTTGATCAAGATCCGCGGCGCGGCCCCACTGGCCGGCGCCGACCAGTCGGCCAGTGCAGCCAGTGGCAACGCGGCGAGGCGGCATGACGCCGCCTCCGGGCGCTGCGCCAGCGTTGCGACCAGTGCTTCGGCACGGGCCGGCGTACGGTTGGTTACCAGCAGCGAGCCGACGCCGGCCTGCATCAGCGGCAACACAACGCCGCGGGCGGCGCCGCCGGCACCAAGCAGAATCACCTCGGCTCCGCGTAGCGTTTGCTGCCAGCGTTGCTGCAGATCGGTGACCAGACCGACCCCGTCGGTGTTGTCCGCGGCAATGCCGTCGGCCGAGAACACCAGTGTGTTGGCGGCGCCTGCCAGTTGCGCTCTTTCGCTGGCTCGGGCTGCGAGCGCCAGCGCCCGCTCCTTGAACGGCAAGGTCACGTTCAGTCCGCGCCCGCCCTGGCTGGCGAAGGTCTGCACCACCGCTTCAAACTCGGCTTCGGGAGCCAGCAGTTTTTCATAGCGCAGCTCGATACCCAGCTGAGCGCCAAAGGCCAGATGAATCTGCGGCGAACGGCTATGGGCAATCGGGTTACCGATCACTGCGTAAGCGGCCTGTGCGTCGACTGAATTCATCAACCGCCCTGCGACGGCGGCGCGGTCGTCTCCAGTGCCTTGTTGGTGAACGTCCAGGTGCGTACGACCTGCAAAATGTCGCCTTCGGCGGCCATCTCTTCGGTAAACGGCTGATAAGGTGCGCCGGCCAGCACGATTTCGCGGACCGCCTTGTTCAGCGCCTCGAAGCGCGACTTCTTGTTGATGATGATTTCGCCGACATGACCGTCCTTGTGCAGTTCAACGGTGATGATGAGCGAATCGTAGAACTTGCCGCGTGCTTCCTGCGGGTAGCGCTCGGTACCGATTTTCTCGATCTGCGCGGCCCAGTCGGTGACATAGCGCGCATAAGTGGCCCCAACGGCGTTGACACCATAAGTCAGGCGGCGCGGACGCTTGTTGTAGTCCTCGATATTGCGCGCAATCTCGGCCTGCAAGCGGGCAATCTTGAACTGAATATCTTCCTCGTCAGCGCCGGCCGCATCAGCCTCCTTGCGCGAACCGGGGTGATCAACGAAGGTGGTCGGGCTGCGCGCCAGCGCCATCAACTGGCGTTGCATCTCTTCGAGTTCGGCAGCCTTTTTCTGCTTGAGTTCCAGCGCGGTGCCGTCTTCGATGATTTTTTCGGCAACCAGCGGCGACTTGGCCCGGCCTTCTTCGTCCTGACCGCCAGCGGTCATGTCGACCTGGGCAATCACCTCGGCCTTGGTGGCCTCTTCACGATGACCACGGGCATTGAGCAGAATCACTTCGAGCCGCGAATCGAGCGGCTTGAAACGAATCGGCTCGGGCTGCACGAAATTGATCATCATCAGCACCGCATGAATCGCGATGGAAAAAGCCAGCGCAAGATTCAGAGAACTTCTCGGCGGCTCAAGCTGATAGAAATCTTCGACAGTCGTCATGCTGATCGATCCTTCAGGATACTGAGGGGTCTGCCGGGTCATTGGCAACATCAACCGCCACCGGCGCTGGCTCTCCGCTGAGGCCGGTTTCGCCGGCATCATCGCCATCACCGATTTCGGCCGGTGCGTCGTCATCACCAGCGCCGCCCGCCAGGGCATCGGGCACCTCGGTGGGACCGTCGCCATGCCCCTCGCACAGTTCGACAAAGCGCGCCTCGACCGACAAGTCGAGCAGATCATGGTCGAGCACATCGACCACGAGACGGCGACCCGGCGCCATCACCGGGGCCCCGGCGGCGCGGAAGTACAACGGCGCATCGGCGAGGCGGACCAGATCGTCGCGCACGGCCGCCGCTTCAAAGCGGCGATTATCACGCTGGGACAGCCAGCGCATGCACCAGTAACGCTCCATGCGTTGCTGGAAATCCTGGTAGGCGCTGTGGCGCGCCTCGAAGGCCGGCATCAGCGAGAAGATTTCGGCGCTGTTGGCCATCAGCGGCGGCGGACTCTGCTCAACCGCGGCCAGCAACTGGCGCTGATTGATAAGGTCGATATAGCGGCGCAGTGGCGAGGTTGACCAGATGTATTGCGACACCCCCAGCCCCTCATGCGGCAAGGCCTGAGTGCTCATGCGTACCCGGCCCCCTTGCTGAGAGCGATAGATGCCGGCCACTTGCCGGTCGGCCAGCAACAGCCCCCAATGGCTGTTGGCCAGAATCATCATCTCGGCGACCAGCCGTGACAGCGGTGCATCGCGGCGACGCTGGATGATCTCAACGGTTTCATCGGCACCGATCGAAAAGCTGAAATCGGTCCGGAATTTCGGTTCGGGCTTGCCGCGCACCTTTTCACGCTCGGCAACCTGCGCCAGCGTGAGTTTCCAGAGCACGCGCATCGCCTCGCCGTGGGGCAGCTCGACCGTTTCATCGGCCAGTGCCGCTTCGGTATACACATCGTCGAGCTGATCGTGGCGCAGATTCTCGACCACGTTGATGCGCTCGGCGACCGAATAGGTGCGGCGCAACGAGCGCCCGTCTTCGCTCAGTTCGAAGTACACGGACAAGGCCGGCACGCTGCGCCCGGCGTCCAGCGAAAACTGGGCGACCACCGGGGCCGGCAGCATGGTGATCTTGGTGCCCGGCGTATAGACGGTGGACATCCGTTCGCGCGCGATTCATGGCCGGCGCGGCGATATGGATACCGACCCTGTAGCGACCATCTTCGAGGCGATGCACCGACAATGCGTCGTCGATTTCGGTGGTGCTGGAATCGTCGATGGAAAACGCGGCCGTGGACGAAACCGGCAGGCTTTGCAGCCGCTCCGCGGTCTCGGCATCAGGTTCCCATTGCTCAAGGCTGGCCGGAAAGCCGGCGCCGAACGGGAACTGCTCGGCCGTAAAGCGCCGGAAATGCAGGTCGTAGGGTGAGGCAAACGCACCAAGCTCAAGCAGCAGGCGCTCGGCCGGCTTGCGGGTTGCGGCCATCGCCTTGTCGAAGGCCTGGTACTCCAGACTCATCTTGTCGGGGCGCACCAACAGGTCGACGGCCACCGCTGCCACCTCGTCGGGCAACTCGCCGGCGGCCATGGCCTCGGCATGGCGGGCCACCAGTGCATCGCGCTGGCGGCGCTTTTCCACGGCGGCCAGCGCGGCCTGCAGCTGCTCCTGGGGCGCGGCGCGGAACTGACCGCGTCCCTTGCGCTGGAAATAAATGGGCGCTGACTTGAGTTTGACCAGCAAGGCGGTGAGCTGCACCGGATCGGGCTTGTCACCGAAGTATTCAGCCGCGAGCGACTGAAAGCCGAATTCATCAGCCGGGGCGCACTCCCAGAGAAAATCGATGTCGATGGCCTCGGCCGCCTCATGGGCGGCGGGCAGCAGCGCATCGGCCGACGGCGATTCAAAACGCAGATAGACATGCGCGGCCTTGATTTTCGCGCGCCTGCCCGTCACCAGTTCAACCTGCAGACTGGTGCCGTTATCCGTCATGACGGTGCCTGCTTTCAGGTCGCCGTTTTCTTCAAAGAGTGCAAATGCCATAGGCGCCTGATTATACGGGCCACACCGGCGCGCATCGGCACCGAACAGACCGTTCGTCGGTCTTCACCCACGCATTGTGGCCAAAACCATCAGGCTCGGTAAGGCGCGCCCTCAAGCTTGCCCGTAGCCGGCAAAACTGAGCACGGCATCGATATGGTCGGTGAAATCGGATAATCCATGGTCGCTGCCTTCGATCAGCCGAACTGACACGTCAGGGTATTTGGCCACCATTTCCCGCCAGTCGAGGAGTTCATCGCCTTTCGCCGCCACCAGCATATAGCGCTCAGGGTTGGACACCACTTCGGTTTCAAGGCTGGCCAGCTCGTCGAGATACTCGGGCTCGAAACGCATCGGCTGATCATCATGATAGGTGCGCAGATCGCCCACATACGGGGCCAGATCTCGCACCGGATTGATTGCCGGATTCAACAACACAGCGCGACAGCCGGTCTTCTCCGCCAGCCAGGTACTGTAATAACCGCCCAGCGAACTCCCAACCAGCGTGTCCTGGGGGCCGAGCAGAAAGTCATGGCGAATCTGCTCGATGGCCGCCGCCGGCGACACCGGCAACGCCGGACAGGCGAATTGCTCACCCAGCCCAGCTACCACCATCCGGTGACTGAGCATCTGGGCCTTGAACGATTCCGGCGAGGAGCGGAATCCGTGGATATAAATCAACATCGGTATCTCGGAAGTTAAGAACGGTGCTCAGACTGACGCGATGGGGCGATCCGCCAGGGCGTCCAGCAATTTTTGATGAATACCGCCAAAACCGCCATTACTCATGACCAGCAGCCGGTCGCCCGGCCGAGCCACGGCCACCACCTGCCCAACAAGCTGGTCGACCGAGGCCAGCACCTGACAACGCTCCCCGAGTGGCGCCATCACCTCGTGCACCGGCCAGTCGACACCGGGATCGAGACAGAAAACCAGATCGGCAGCGCTCAGACTCGACGCGAGGCGGTCTTTCATTGCCCCCTGACGCATCGTATTGGAGCGCGGCTCGAGCAGCGCCAGAATGCGCGGCCCGGCTCCCAGGCGCTCACGCAAGCCGGCAATCGTCAGTTCGATGGCGGTGGGATGATGCGCAAAATCGTCAATGACGACAACGCCATTGACCTCGCCACGCTCTTCAAGACGGCGGCGCACGCCGGCAAAGTCGTTCAGCGCCTCGATGCCGGCGGCCGGCGCAACGCCGACATCGGCGGCTGCGGCCAGCGCCACCAACGCGTTGAGCCGGTTGTGCCGGCCGGCGAGTTTGAGCTCGCAGCGGCCCTGCACCTGCCCCTGATGGACGACGGTGAACGCACTGGCGGCACTGGATTCGGACTCATCAAGCAAGGCCCAGTCGGCCGGCTCGGCCCCGAAAGTCTGGCTGCGGCTCCACAGACCACGCGCCAGCACCTCGTCGAGCGCCGGTGTCATGGTCGGATGCAACACCAGCCCGGAGCCGGCAATTGTGCGCACGAGATGGTGAAATTGGGTCTGGATCTGGGCCAGATCGGCGAAGATGTCGGCATGATCGAATTCCAGATTGTTCAAAATGGCGGTACGCGGCCGGTAATGAACGAATTTGGAGCGCTTGTCGAAGAACGCGGTGTCGTATTCGTCGGCCTCGATCACGAAGTGCCGGCCCGTGCCAGCTGCTGCCGAGCGTTCGCCCTGGGCCGCGGTGCCCGGTACACCACCGACCAGATAGCCAGGCGCCAGCCCGGCGCGCTGCAAAATATGCGTAAGCATGGCGGTGGTGGTGGTCTTGCCATGGGTGCCGGCAACGGCCAGCACATGGCGATGGCGCAACACATGCTCGTAGAGCCATTGCGGCCCCGACACATAGGGCTGACCCGACTCGAGAATGGCCTCCATCAGCGGATTGCCTCTGCTGACAACATTGCCAATTACCCAGATATCCGGTTTCAGGCTAAGCTGGTCGGCCTCGTATCCAGGCACCAGCCTGATCCCCAGGGATTCGAGTTGTTCGCTCATGGGGGGATAGACATTGGCATCGCAGCCGCTGACCTGATAGCCCGCTTGCGCGGCAATTGCGGCGATACCACCCATGAAGGTACCGCAGATGCCCAGAATATGCAGTGACGCCAACGCACCCGCCGCTTAGATAGAATGCCGAAAGTTTACCCGAGCCGGGCGAGCCGGCCTGGGCCGGGCATTGCCTTCCGCTTCGTCAGGTCCAAATTCAGAAACAATGTTCGATCAGAATGAAACTCCGGGGATCCGGCTCGAAATCGCCGCAGCCGCTGCGCTGCTGATTGCCGATGGCGGGCTCGACTACGGCAGCGCCAAGCGCAAGGCCGCCCGCCAGGTGTGGGGTCCGGGCGCCATGCCCAAACGAGCCATGCCCGATAACGACACCGTCGATCAGGCCCTGCTCGAACATCTCACGCTGTTCGATGACGACCATGCCGACCGCGTGCGCCGCCGCCGCGAGGCCGCGCTGGAGCTGATGACCTTGCTCGAGCCCTACAACCTGCACCTGACCGGCGCGGTCTGGAAAGGCATCGTCACCGAACTGGCGCCAATCCATCTGCAAGCGTTCCACGACAACACCAAGGAAATTACGATGACCCTGCTCAATCGGGGCATCGACTTCACCCCGGTCATGCTGCCCCACCTGAAGGGCTCCGGCGAAGTCGAAGCAATGACGTTTTACTGGCGCGACGAGCCCGTCATCATTGCCGCCTACGATTCGCGCGAATATCGCAGCGCGCCGCGCGATGCGGTCAGTGACCGGGGCTCGCGCGGGGCCTTGCTGGCGCGGATGGCCGACTGATGGCGATCAAGCGCAGAAATCTGCTGATAGCCGCTCTGGCCGGCGCGGGTGCGGCCGCCGGCGTCGTCGCCGGTTTGTTCAAATTCCGCGTCGAACCCGCTACCGACACCGTCGTAGAGCAGTTGTTCAACCAGAACTATCCCGATGCCAACGGCGCCAGGACCAGTCTGGGCGCCTACCGGGGCAAGGTGCTGGTGGTCAATTTCTGGGCCACCTGGTGCGCGCCCTGCGTTGAAGAGATGCCCG
>CAXBNM010000060.1:0-17359 GCA_963976885.1 uncultured Burkholderiaceae bacterium | reverse complement strand
GGCTCGACGCTCAGCCTGCGGCAGGCGCCGTCAGGCGGTCATTCTTCGTCCAGCCGGTAGCCGACCCCGTACACGGACGTGATCATGACCTGACCGGGCCGTACTGCGCCGATTTTCTTGCGCAGATTCTTGATATGACTGTCGACTGCCCGGTCGCTCGCGTTGATCAGACCATCGCCGGAGGCGTCGAGTAACTGATCACGGCTGAAAACATGGCCCGGCCGGGCGACCAGAGCCGCCAGTAACTTGAATTCGGAGGAGGTCAGCGGCAAAGGTTGCTTGTCGAGCTGGATGGTCATCCGGCTTTCGTCCACGGTGAACGGTCCACGGCTGCGGCCCTCCTGGTTGGGGCCGGTACGACGCAGGATGGCCTTGATGCGGGCGACCACCTCACGCGGGCTGAACGGCTTGCAGATGTAGTCGTCGGCGCCCAGCTCGAGGCCAAGCAAACGGTCAACCTCTTCGACGCGGGCCGTGACCATGATGATCGGCACCTGCGAAACCGCACGAATCTGCCGGCAGACCTGCATGCCGTCCAGGCCCGGGAGCATCAGATCGAGCAAGACCAGGTCCGGGGTGCTGCTGGTAAAGGCCTGCATGGCCAGATCGCCGTTGCCAATCCAGTGGGTATCGAAGTTGGCCTGGCGCAGGTAGTCAATCAGCAGGTGGGCGATCTTGGGTTCATCTTCAACGATGAGTATGGTGAGCTTGGCTGGGTGGGCGTTCATGGGAAATCAGGGCTGACGATGAGAGGAGACGGGTAGTTCGATGGTGATGGCCAGGCCGCCCAGACTTGAGGGGGCGGCACTGATGCGGCCTTGGTGGGCCTGCACAATGTTGCTGGCAATAGCCAGGCCGAGACCGCTGCCGCCGCTGGCACGGCTGCGTGCATCGTCAGGGCGATAAAAGCGTTCGAACAGCCGTGCACAGATTGGCGGACTTACCGAGGGGGCCGAATCGGCAATCTCGATGACGACTGCGTCGGCAGATGCCTGTAGTTGTACTTTGATGGTGCCCGGTGCATCGGTGTAGCGCACACTGTTTTCGAGCAGGTTACTGAACAGTTGTTCCAGTCGGCGCTCATCGCCCAGCACGATGATTGGGCGGGCTGCATCGGTGAACTGCGAACTCAGGCCGTGTTGTTCGAAGCGGAGGGTGAAGTTGCTCAGGCAACGCGCCATCAATGCACCAATATCGGTCGGGCGAAACTGATAGGTCAGCGCGCCCGCGTCCGAGAGTGAAAGGTCGTGCAAGTCATCAACCAGTCTGCCCAGTTGCAGCACTTCGGTATGCAACGATTCGATGGTTTTGGGTCCGGGTTGGCGCACACCATCGCGCAAGGCTTCGATTTCGCCTTGCAGGATCGCCAGTGGCGTGCGCAACTCATGGGAAATATCGGCAACCCAGCGCTGGCGGGCATGCAGGCTGTCTTGTAAGGCGTTGGCCAGCGCATTGACATTGGTGGTCAGGTCGGCGATTTCGTCCCGCCCCTGAACCGGCAATTGCGACGCATAGTTGCCGGAGGCCAGGTGCTGCACGAACTGGGTCAGGTTGGTAAGGGGGCGGGTCAGGTGGCGGGCGAGAAAATAAGCGAGTACCGCTACCGTCAACAGCATGAGGAGGGCGATCATGGAGAACGCGCGTGATTGCTGCTGCAGGAAATTGACATCCCGCATGGCTTGAAGTTGGCGTATCGGCTGGGTGGTCAACCAGCCGACAATGGCTGCATCTACCTCGATGGGCTGCCTGAATTCACTGTCGGCCAGATTGGGCTGGGGCCCGGCAACCCAGTTCTCGTTGGCATCGAACAAGCTGACGCGCGGTCCGACATGCGTTGGTGGTGGTTCTCCGCCAGCCGCGGGCTTACCCCGTGGTGGTGGCGGCGGTCGGTCCGGGCGAAATCGACGATCGTCAGGAGGGGGCGCACGCATGCGATCGGGCGGACCGGGTCTGGGTCGAGGTTTGCCGGCGTTTGTGGGTCGGGTCATTGCTTGCCAGGCAGGCTTGTGGCGTGCCCAATCCCAACTGCCTTCGCGTTGATACTCACGGGCAAATCGAACGGCCAATTCACTGATCCGCTCCTGATCGACCAGATTGATATAACTGCGAAAGCCGCGACTCAGATTCCATTGCACCAGCAAAGCCATCACCGTGATGGCACCGGCGGTGGTCAGCAACAGAATCAGGAAAATTTTCGGCAGGATTTTGACAGAGGTCTCCCGGTTGCGGGTATCGGTCTGTCGATGTTACCTGCCTTGCTTTGGCCATCGGTGCACTTTGGGACGAAAACGTCACGCTCATCTACAAGGCGCTGACAACACCTGCATAGCTGAGCATGTCAGCAATCGTGAAGTTGCCTGCGCCCTGTCTTGAGGGGAGCGTGGGCGACCAGTCGGGTTGGCGGCTCAGGTAGGAATCCGGGTCCGCTTGCAACAGCGCGACGAAAACCTCACCAACGATCGTGCCCCCGACCGGCCCCAGGCGACGCCCTTGTTCAATGAACTCGGCTTCCTTGAGGACGTAATACCAAAGCGGCGAACTTTCGGCCATGCCATAGGGGGCGAGTTCGATCAGATCAGTTGCGGCAAGAGGCTCAAAGCCCATCTCGCGAGCGATGGCCTGGCCTGATGGCAAGCCGAAATTGACATGCCGGATCAGGTTGCGCGAGGCGAGCGAGATCACACCATCGGAGGGCAAACCAGGGGCGGGGACTACGGTACCGGGGAGTTCGAACAAGACGGTTGAGATTTTGGTGTCGATCAGTTTGTTGTTGCGAACTTCACCGTCACCGAAGTCGAAGAAGGTCTGCCAGTCGACGAAGCGGCGTGGGGCGCGACGACCGCCACGCAGATCGTCCGGATCGAGCGCATTGGGGTCGATCCGGTTATTGAGTACGAACGCGAAAAACTGCGAATCTTCATCGGCCCCGAAATTGAGCCGGTAGCTGGGGCGCACTTGCGAATGGCCGAAGCGGTAGGCAGCGGCAGAAAACTCCATCGGAAGTTGGGGCTCGGCCGCGCGCCCGCCATTGCGGCCCTGGCCGCGAGTGCCGACCTGGTAAAAGCGCGGCCCGGTGCTCAGAATCTGGGCGAGTCGGTCGGCGCCGATGGTCTGGGGCAGAAATTCATGCAGGATGATCCATTGGTAGTGCCAGCGTACCTGCTGGCGGGCCATTTCAAACACCTGGCCTGCGCTCAGTGCTTCATTGCCGGCGGTGGCGCGAATGCTGTCGGTGATCGCGTTGTGAAACTTCAGCATGGCCAGATGAAACTGGGAGACGATGACGTTTTCATCATCGCGACTGTCTCCCATGGTCGCTTCACCCAATTCATTGCGCGGCAAATCGTAGCGCGTGACACCGCCGCGAGAAACGTTCTCCGAGCCGGGGATGGCCTCCACGATGAATTTGATATCCGTGCCGGTCTGATCGTACAACTCGGGTGAGCCTTGCGGTCCTTCGCCATAGACCTGATCCAGATCAAAGGCAGCGCTGCGAAAGTTGACCGTGCGGTTCGGGTCAGCCAGTGCGGCAATGGCTGAGCGTCGGTCAAAGGTGATGTCGTGATCGAGAAACTGGCCGACGAAGGTCAGGCCAGCTGACATGTCGGGGTTGTCGAAATTGTTCGGACTGAACTCAGCCTGATTGGCCAGCGACAGGAATGGATCCTGATTGATGTCGCCGGCGTCCAGGGGCCCGCCCAGGGCGCCAAGCTGGCTTGCCGCCGTGCGCATGTCATCGGTCTGCGCCGCAAACGGTGGCAGGTCGGGAAACATTCGGGTGAAGGTTTCGGCCTTGGAGTGCGGTGCACGGGGAAAGCGTCCACGCACGGTTTCAGCCAGCGCGAACTGGGTACCGAGGACGCCGATGATGGCAATCATCAGGCAGGTTTTTTTCATCGAGTGACTCTCTGTTTGTCTGGGACGAGAAGGGAGTCACGGTACGAAAGCAATGTGGGGGCTTTGTGGAGGGGCTGCAACAGTTGGCGAAGATCGGGTAGCAGTGGTTTGCAAGGGTGTCAGCCGTTGCAAGGCCTGAACGGTCAGTGCCCGTAAGTCGGTCAGGCACTTACGGGCACTGTGATCATCGGCCGCTTATCGTTGCTCCCAGGGGGCCTTTCGGATCAGCTCGGGCTCACTCGGCCGCAAAGCAGTAGAACAAGCCGTCACCGCCGGTGGCCTGCAGTTTTTCCATGCTGCAGCCTTTCGAGCCGTGAGCCGACAGCCAGGAGGTCGGGTGGGCGCCGCCACCGGTGCGATCGTGGTGGCCGACCATGGCCGAGCCTTCGTCGCTGCTGGTCCAGTCTGCGCAGGCGTCGCCTTCGAGACGGCCCTCGAGGTCGGAGCCGGTCAGAACGTCGTGGCGGTTGGGCGTGTCGCCGCGGCCACTGACGATCTCGCCGGTTTCGGTCAACGAATTTTCCTTGCTCAACTTGTTGTTCTCGCTATGCAAGTCGTCGACATTCTCGGCAACTTTCACGCCTTTGACGTTGTACCAGGGACCGTTGCCGATCCGGTCACGGGCGTCTTCAGCGCTTGACGACAGGTAAGCCCTCCAGGTTTTTCCTTCAATACCAGCGGCCTCGGCCAGTTCGGAACAATAGGCGTCGGCACCCTCAAGGCCGCCGAGGTCGCCCCCGTCGCCAGGGTTCACACTGGTAACAAAGAAACTGGTTTGTTCGGACTGGGCAAAGGCGCTGCCGGTGGCGGCGAGAAGCACCAGGGTTGCAATAGCGCTACGGGTTTTCATGGGTATTTCCTCAGGGCAGGTAAACGGGAAAAACAATGACGGACCGCCGGATGCGGTCCGGTGCTGCACACCGACGCGGGCTTACACAGTGCCCGTGAGCGAAGTATTATCCGGCCGCCAGAACTCTTTGAACAAACCAAAAGGTGCCGGCACCAACGGCGGTAAAGGAAGCGAGGCGGGTTGCCACTCGCAGACCGTAAGCGCCAAGCAGGCGCTGAACCGCAAAGGCTGCGATGGCGGCGAAGCCGGCAACGACAAGCTGGCCCAGTTCAATGCCGACATTGAAGCCAGCCAGGCTCAGCAACTGATGTTGTGGGTCCAGACCCAGTTCGCTCAGCGCCGAGGCAAGCCCCAGCCCGTGGATCAGTGCACACCCAAAGACCAGTACCAGACGCCACCAGGGCGAACCGGTCTGCTGGCGGCGACGCAGTCGCCAGTCGTACAGGGCGAGCAGAACGATGGTGGCAGCAACGGTGGGTTCAACCACTGTTGCCGGTACCGTGACCCATCCCCACGCAGCAATGGTCAGCGTGCACGCATGGCCGACGGTAAAGGCAGTCAGCGCGATGAGCAACTGCCGCCAACTCCAGCCGGCCGTCAAGACAACCAACAGAAACAACAAATGATCGAGCCCGAACAGAATGTGTTGGGCGCCGAGCTTGATGTAATCGGTAAAGACCGACCATGCGGGAGGAAACAAGAGCCGGCTCGATTGCTCTGGCGTCAGGACCAGCAGACGTTTGTCGCCGGCAGCGCGATGGGTGGCGGTGATGTGAAAGGTCTGTTCATCGGCACTCTGGCCGAACAGACTGATGTGCAAACGCAGCGCTTCATCGGTGGTGGCTGGCGGCGCAGCTTGGGCGAACCGCCCCATCGCCACCAGATGCCGGGCTGTCGGCACGCGTGCGCCATCGGCCGGGGAGAGCGTCAACATCAAGCCGTCGAGCTGTCGTGCGCCCGAGCTATCGGTCAGGCGCACACCTTTTTGTACAGCCGCGACAATGGTGGCCTGATGACGTTTGAACTCGGCCATTGACATCATGCCGTCGCCGTCATCATCGACGTCGCTGAACGCGGACACCGGCAGTGACAACACCATGAAGGCACCGTTGCCGACGATGTTCAGGGTGCCGCGCTGAGCGACCATAAGATGGGCTTGCGCGAGCGGCACCGCCGCCAGCATGAGTACGACCGTGGTCAGTGCCCGCTGCAGCCATCGGGCCATCGAGCACGAACGACGCCGGCCGTGGTTGTTGAGATCGAGGGGGGGCATGGGGGCGTGCATCAATCAGCCACCGATGGGCGGGCCTGCGGGCATGTCGGTCGCGCTGACCTCACCTTTGACGCAGCGTTGAAAGTAAGGGTAGCTGTCGGTGGCGTAGTAATGATAGATACCGTCCGGAAACTCCGGGGTGACCCCCGTGCGACCGTTGCATTCATCAAGGTCGCCCGCGCCGGCTACGTATTCCCAGTCTTGCCGGAATGTGCCGAGTGGGTAGGTATCGGTTGAGGGCCGGCTTGTGCTGACCGTGCTGACCAACTGATAACTGGCGGTGATGACCTTCAGCGCCGAGGTCGCGTCGGCGGCGTCCGAATAACCGTAGCGCGCGTAGATCGGGAAACCATCGGCGGCCCAGCCAATGAGCGTCATCCGGGTGTTGTCGCCGCCTTGCGCGGTGATGAAGCCTTCAGGCATGCCGTGATAGTGATAGGCGCCGTCTGGCTGCACGTGCGCATTGTTGCTGTCGGCGCCGAAGTCGAAGACGTCCTGGCTCAACGCTTCGATGCTCCAGTTACCGCTGTTGTCGATCAGACTGCACGTTGAGCCCGTATCGTCACAGGATCCGGCGGTGCTGGCGTCGATTTTCACGCCGTTCAGAACATAACCTGCGGGTCCGCGCGGACCGCCCAGTTCGGTCGCCGAACTGGTCGTGGTGGGGGTCAGCGTGTAAGTGGCCGAGACATCCTGCTCGGTAATCGTATTGGGATTGCCCGGATTCGGAAAAGTGCCCACTTCATGGTCGGGCACGCCGTTGGCAGCCAGAATCCGTGCCTCGTCCGAACAAGTCCAGGCCGAGGAGCTGGTCAGATTGACCGACGCCGAACTGTTGAAGGCGTTGTAGGCATAGTTGCACTCGACACCGGCGGTAGAGCCGGAAACGGCTATGTCGCCGGTCAGGTTGTCGTCGGCATTGCTCGAGTCGCCGCCGCCGCCACCGCAGGCGGTAAGCGTCAGCGTAACCAGTAGTGGCACCACCGCACGGCGGGACGGCAAATGGATTGACGGCAAATGAGTCATAGCGTGGTCCATGGAGACTGAATGGTTGGTGTTTTTATATTTTGAAAACACATTGACCGAGTCTTCGTAATTGAATCTCGATAAAAAGAGTGTAGAGACCAATTGCGTAGATTATATGGATGTACTACGATTTCGACGATTAAATGACGTCAATCCAACCAACGAGAGTGAGGAAGACAGGATGAAATTGGTGAGTTACATCTCCCCCGAGGGCCCGACCTGGGGCGTACAGCTTGGCGACAAGGTCGTGTCTCGTGACAGCCTCGGTCCTGATGCTCCCGTATCACTGCAAGCGGTTCTGGATGCCGGCGATCAGCTGTCGGGCTGGCTTGCCGAGTTGCCGGCTCGTGCCGCAACCTGTCCGTCTGTTCCTCTTGAAGGCCTCACGCTGCTGCCATGTATCCCGCGTCCCGCCAAGGTGGTGTGTCTGGGCGTGAACTACATCGATCACGCCAAAGAGGGCGGCAACAAGGTCGGCGAATACCCGTCGATCTTTCTGCGCTGCGCCACCTCGTTGCTCGCGCACCGGGCACCGCTGCAAATGCCCGAGGTGTCCGACAAACTCGACTTCGAGGCCGAGCTGGCGGTGGTCATCGGCCGCCGGACCCGTTTTGTCAGCGAAGCGGATGCGCTGGACTCGGTGTTTGGTTATGCGTGCTTCAACGATGCAACCCTGCGCGACTATCAGCGCAAGACGACCCAGTGGACGATCGGCAAGAATTTTGACGCCACTGGCGGTTTCGGCCCGTGTCTGGTCACGCCCGATGAATTGCCGGCCGGCTGTGTGGGGCTGCACATCGAGTCGCGGTTGAACGGTCAGGTGATGCAAAGTGCGAATACCGCAGACATGGTGTTCGGGGTGGCGCGTACGATTGCCTTGTTGTCCGAGTCGCTGACCCTGGAGCCCGGTGATGTGATCCTGATGGGCACGCCAGGCGGTGTGGGCTATGCGCGCACGCCACCGGTCTGGATGCGCCCCGGCGATACGATCGAAATTGAAATCGAAGGCATCGGCACACTCGTCAATGAGGTCACTGCATGAGCGAGTCTCTGCGTCCCATCCGCCCCAGCATGCCGTTGGCGCAAGCTGATCGCATTATCGATTCCGCCCTGGCCACCCGACGTGAGCACCAGATGCTGCCGCTGGCGGTGGTGGTACTCGACAGTGGCAGCAACCTGGTGGCGTTCAAACGCGAAGACGGCTGCGCCAATCTGCGCTTTGAAATCGCCCGCGGCAAGGCCGGCGCGGCGTTGGGCATGGGTATGTCAACCCGGCTGATTCGCGATCGACTGGGCAATCGGCCCGCGTTTCAGGGGGCGATTGCCGCTGCCTCACAAGGGCAGTTCATTCCGGTGCCCGGCGGCGTGCTGGTGCTTGATGCCAATGGTGATGCCATCGGGGCGGTCGGCATCAGTGGCGACACCTCAGATAAAGATGAATTCTGTGCCATCACTGCCATTGCGGCGGCGGGTCTGGCCTCGGAGCCCGAAAGCCCCAATCCGGACTGGAACAAAAGCCAGCTGTGAACCTTAGCCAATAAAACAAGGAGACAACATGCAACGACGTCATTTTCTGGGCGCTGTAGGCGCCAGCGCATTGAGTGGTGCAGTCCCCGCATGGGCGGCCGATACCTATCCGTCAAGCATCATTCGTCTGGTGGTACCGTTTCCGCCGGGCGGCCCCACCGACAGCTTTGCGCGCTTGTTTGCCACCGGCCTGAGCAAGCAACTCGACCAGACCGTGGTCGTGGAGAACAAGGCCGGCGCTTCTGGTGCCATCGGCTCCATGGAGGTCAAGACTGCCAAGCCGGACGGCTATACCTTGTTGTTCGGCACCGCGTCCACGCACGCGCTGTACAACCTGATTCAGAAAAAACCGCGTTACGACTCCAGCAAGGATTTTGACTACGTGGCGGTACTGGGTGGCGCGCCGGTTGCGTTTGCCGTGGCGAACAGCATGCCCGACAACATCAAGGACCTGGTGGCGGCGTCCAAGGCGAAACCGGGTGAACTCAACTACGGCTCGCCCGGTACCGGTACCTTGTTGCACGTGGCCACCGAACAAATGCTGGCCCTGACCGGTGCGGAAATCGGCCATGTGCCCTACAAGGGCAGCGGACCGGCGATGCAGGATTTGATGGGCGGCAGTATTGAAATGGCGGTGGGGACGCTGGGCGGCATGCTGCCTCTGCACCGCGCCGGGCGCATGAAGTTGCTGGGCGTGGCCACGGCCAAGCGGCTCGAACTGGCGCCGGACATTCCGACGGTTGCGGAGTCCGCCGGGCTGGCCAAACCCTTTGAAGCGCTGCTCTGGAATGTCGTCGCGGTGCCGCGCAATACGCCCGACGCGGTACGGCTGCGCCTGGCCGCTGCCGCCAAAATGGCGATGGATGATCCGGAAATGAGGACCAATCTGGACACGCAAGCCATGTTTGCCGATCTGCATATTGGCGATGTGGCGGCGACGACCTTCGTGAAAGCCGAAGCGGCGAAGTGGCAGCCGGTGATCACCAAGCTCGGTCCGTCCATTCGACGCTAGTTCGGCCCGGCAACGTTGAGACGCGTTGCCGGTCAGTTTTCAGTTTCGGGATAACACCAGATGAAGCATGTAGATTCACGCGATCTTATCGCGGGCTTGTTGCTGCTCGGGTTCGGCTTGTTTGTGGCGTTGTACGCGGGCGATCAGTACAGGGTCGGTACCGCGGCACGGATGGGGCCGGGCTTTTTTCCAGTGGTTCTGGGATGGGTTCTTGTCGGTCTTGGTTCCGTGATCGGCTTGCTTGCCTTCCGCAAATCTTTGCACCAGTTGCGTCCGCCAGCTTTCGCGCTGCGCTCTCTTGGCGCTGTCTTCGGCGCGATTCTGGTGTTCAGTCTGGTAGTGGAAAGCCTTGGTCTGGTTCCCGCGACCGTCGCTCTGACCGGTGTCGCGGTTTTCGCCGAACGCCCGGTGAAACTGCGCCAATCCGTGTTGCTGGCCATCGCCCTGGCCGTGCTGGCCTGGGTAATCTTTTCGTTCGCGCTGCAGATGACATTGCCAGCGTTCACGTTCCTGGACTGATGGCATGGATCTGCTGACCAGCTTCTATGCCCATCTGGCCCTAGGGCTGACCGAGGCGGTCAGCCTGAGCAATCTCTGGTATTGCTTTGTCGGCGTGTTCCTGGGCTGTCTGGTGGGGGTGTTGCCGGGCCTGGGGTCGTTGATTGCAATCTCATTGTTGTTGCCCATTACCTATCACTTGCCCGCCAGTGGCGCGTTGATCATGTTGGCTGGCGTGTATTTTGGCGCCGATTATGGTGGCGGCACCTGTTCGATTCTGCTCGGTGTGCCGGGGCACCCGGCAGCCGCGGTCGATGTTCTCGATGGTTATCCGATGACCAAACAGGGGCGCGGCGGCGTGGCATTGTTCATGAAGTGCGTCGCTTCGTTCTGGGGTTCGGCGGTCGGCATTGTGTTGCTGATGCTGTTTGCGCCCTTGCTGGCCGAGGCGGCGTTGCAGTTCGGACCAGCCGAATATTGCTCGTTGATGTTGCTGGGTCTGCTGGCTGCTTCAACGGTCGGGCAGGGTTCACCGTTGAAAGGCGTCGCGATGATGGTGGTCGGCCTGATCTTCGGCATTGTCGGTACCGACGTCAACAGCGGTTCCTTGCGTTTTACGTTTGATCTGCCCGAGCTTGAAGATGGCTTCGGGCTGATCCCGATTGCCATGGGTCTGTTTGCGGTGGCCGAGGTGGTCAAGAACGCGGGTAGTGCGTCAATCAGCGCGGTGACCCAGAAATTCGGATTGCGCGATCAGTTGCCGACCCGTGAAGACTGGCGGCGTTCGTTTGGGCCGATGCTCCGGGGCTCGGGGCTGGGGGCTTTCTTTGGTGCGCTGCCCGGCACCAGTGGCGGCATGGCGAGCTTCCTGTCGTATGCCATCGAGAAAAGAATCTCCAGGCATCCTGAAAAATTCGGCAAGGGCGCCATCGAAGGCATTGCCGGCCCCGAGGCCTGCAACAACGCCGGCGTCGGCACCGCGTTTGTGCCAACCCTGACCCTGGGCATTCCGGGCGACGCGATCATGGCCTTGATGCTTGCCGCGCTGGTCATTCAGGGGATTCAGCCTGGCCCGCAGGTGATGACCGGGCATCCCGAGTTGTTCTGGGGGCTGATCGTCAGTTTCTGGATTGGCAATATCTTTCTGGTGATTCTGAATATCCCGCTGATCGGTTTGTGGGTGCGTTTGCTGCAGATCCCTTATCCGATGCTGTTTCCGGGCATTTTGCTGTTCACCTGCATTGGGGTGTACAGCACGCATAACAGCGTGTTCGATATCTGGAGTCTGCTGGGTTTCGGCCTCGTGGGTTGCATCATGTTGCAACTGCGTCTGGAGCCGGTGCCGTTATTGCTCGGCTATATCCTGGGCGGTCCGTTTGAAGAATACTTCCGGCGCACCTTGTTGTTGTCGAAGGGGGATTTTTCGGTCTTTATCGAGCGTCCGATCAGCGCGGCAGCGCTCGCGGTGGCCGCGCTGGTGGTGGCTTGGTCGTTGTGGTCGTATCTGCGGGCGGCTGCCCGCAAGAGCGATGCGGCCGGGCCGGCGACCGATGCCGCCAGCTCCTGAGCCTGAGGCGCTTAAGACGCGTCCGAAGCTTCTGCGCTTGCCGCGTGAGCCTGTTGACGGGCCTGGTCGCTGACGACTTCGTTGGTACGCAGGTAGTGATCGGTCAGCAGCCTGACGGCATCGTCGGCGCGCCGTTCGATGGTGGCTTCAAAGATGGCGAGATGCTCATGATGAACTTCCCGTGAATCGAAGCTCTTGTTGGCTGCAACCTGGCGGTAACGGTAAGCATCACCGGCGAGGTTGTCACAGCATTGGCGCAACCAACGCGATGGGCAGCGAGCCAGCAAGGCGACATGGAACTGCCGGTGATAGGTTTCCCAGTCGGGGTTGGTGACGAAATGATCGGTTGACAGCGAACGCGGCGTGCGCGACAGACGATGCACGATCAGCACCAGTTCGTCTTCCATGGCGGCATCGAGGTTTTCGATCGATTCGCGCAGGGCGATGCTCTCGATCTGGACTCGGGTTTTGGTCAGAATGGGCAACTCGTCCCAGTTCAGCGGGGCGACACTGAAGCCGCGCAGGTCGGTTCGGTCGACCAGTCCTTCGGCAGACAGACGGCTGAGCGCTTCGCGCAGCGGGCTCACGCCCACGTCGTAACGCTTGCTCATTGCCTCCAGGCGCAACTTGCTGCCTGGCGGCAGGTCGCCGTGCTCAATATCCATGCGCAGCTTTTCATAGACGGCGCTGGAGCGCGTTGCGGTGGCCAGCCCCTGGCTGGAGATTTCGTTTAGTGCGGGTTTGCGTGCCATAAGTCGAATGATAGTCTTTAATCGATTACTCGGCTTTTCGCCGATTGACATCGTCCCGGCCGACGCCGCCAGTTTTACTGTTGCCGGGCAGTGCCCGACTCGCCAGGTCGCGTACCTTGCGCGAGGCAACGACGGTTCCGTCTTTGGCAAAGGCTTCGTGGTTCTTGTTGATCTTTTTCAGGTCGTAGAGGTAGTTGACCATGGCCCCCCCCGACTGCCGAACGCCATTGTCTGAGGTGTCGGCGTTGGCATGGGTGTCGTGCACCAGGGCCCCGTTGAACAGATGGAAACGCGCCACCGGATCTTTGGGCTGATTGCCACGTCCCTTGGCTTCCAGCAGGTAACGGGCGGCCAGCGCGCGGCGGGTATCGGCATCGCTTGCCGCCTCGGCCAGATCGTTTTCGATCAGCCATTTTTGCAAGCCCGGCAACGGCGACAAGGTGACGAAGGTTCTGAGTTGCGGCAATTCGCGTGACAACAATTCGACGACTTGTTTGATCAGCGAGTTGCCAAACGAGATGCCGGCCAGACCTTGCTGACAGTTGGAGATTGAATAAAACACTGCGGTATTGGCTTTTTCCTGCGGCAGTATTTCCCGTGCATCGGCGAGCAGGGCTTGAATGGAGTCGGGGATGCGATCAGCCAGCGCAACTTCGACAAAGATCAGCGGTTCACTGGGCATGGCGGGATGAAAGAACGCAAAGCAACGTCGGTCTTCCGGTGCCAGGCGACTGCGCAACTCGGTATAGCTGTCGATGGCATGAACTGCTTCATAACGGATGATTTTTTCGAGAATGTCTGCCGGGCTTTGCCAGTTGACAGGCCGCAACACAAGGAAACCGCGATTGAACCAGGACGCAAACAGATGCCGAAAGTCCTCGTTCACCGGCGCCAGCGACGGGTCGTCTTTCATGAAGCGCAGCAGATCGGCACGCATGCTGACCAGTTGCGCCGTGGCCCCCGGCACCTGATTCAGACGCCGCGCGAATTCCTGTCGGGCCGGTTCGGTGGCTCGCATCAGTGCGCTGAAGGTCTGGCCATTGGGGGAATCGCGGTAGGCGCGGAGCGCGGCGTCGACATCGGCAACGACGATCTCGAGGTCATCGGCCATATAGGCAAAAACCTGCCGCTTCTGGTTGTCATCCATTGCTTTGTAGCGATCCAGAAACTGGCGGGCCAGATTGAGACCGGAAACTTCACCGTGGCTGCTCAGCAAGTCGGTAATGAGCTCCGGGAATGGCCGGTTGTCGTGCTTGTCGGCATGGCGATAGCGCCTGCTGGGCAGGTTGGAGAGCAACTCCGTCATCAAACTCATCGCGCGATTCCCTGTGCTTGAAATGAGGCCCCGCGCATGGATGGGCAGGGCTTGTTTGGTACTTCAATAAATGGAGTGATGAGTGAAACTATACATAAAAATATCTTTAATGGATATTATTAGCCGGACGGCTTGTCTTGGAATCTGGATTGTCCCGAATGGGAGGAGGCACTTCTGATCCGCTAGACTGGTGCGATTCGTTCAGTGCCTGTTTGGCTGGGCGTAGCCAGCCAAGATGCTGTTGCGGGCTCTTCGGCTCATCCCTGAAAGGAGCGCACCATGAGTGGCAAAAATGTTTTGCTGATTGGACTGGATCCCGATGTCGTCAATTACGAGCGCTGGCCCGGACTCACGGCCGACAAGCTCGTCAAAGGCTTTCAGGCCGATGCAGCGAAATTCAAGGCGCTCGGCCACGAGGCAAGTGTCTGTTTTGTGGACCATGGCCAGACGGCCGAGGCTACGGTGGGGGAGGCGTTGAGCAAAGCCTCTTACGACTGCATTCTGATCGGCGCTGGCGTGCGCACCGATCCGGACGAATTTCTCTTGTTTGAAAAATTGGTCAATGTTGTTCACGTTCGGGCGCCGGCAGCCCGAATCTGCTTCAACACCGGTCCGACCGATTCTGTTGATGCGGTCTTGCGCTGGCTCTGAGCCGAGCGCTGACGGCTGATCGAACGCTCAGCACGGGTATGGCCGTGCTGAGCCAATGAAGTTGAGCTTCGATCAGAACTGCAGCGAGGCCTGACCAATGCCCTCGAAACTTGCCTGTACCTGGTCGCCGGCTTGCGCATGCAGCAGTCCGCACCAGGTGCCGGTTGTAACCACAGTGCCGGCCGCAACGGTGCCGTTCAGTGCGCAGGCGTGACGCAACCACTTGGGTAGCACTGCCGGCGGGCCGCCCAGTGAGTGTGTGCCCTGAAAGGTCTGCACCGGGCTGGAGCCAATCGTGACTTCGCAGCGTTGCGCTGACCAGTCACGAGCCTGCCAGTCGACCCATTGACCGAGAACGAGTGCACCATGCGCCTGCAGATCTGCCAGCTTGGCCAGGTCGGGGGCTTGCAAACCTTCAGACCAGCGCGTATCGACTACCTCGATGGACACGCACATGGCATCGATGAGATCGGCCGCCGAGTTGACATCGAGTGCATCGGCGGTTTTGGCGTCGACCGCCACACCCAGGCGCAGGGCAATCTCCACTTCGATGCAGCGCAGTTGAAACGGCATGTCGCGCAAATCGGCCGGGCTGCTTCTGACGCCAGGTTCAGGCAAGGGGGCATGGGTTTGCAAGGCGTCAGGATTGGCGCCACCAGACTTCCAGTGGCGTGCGCTCGCATACGGCCAGCCCATTGCTTCGGCCACGGCTTGCTGAATGGCATAAGCATGGGCTGTATCGTTGATGGGTCCGGCGGCGCCGGCAACGGGTTGCGCTTGTTGGCGGGCGTTGACGAGTTGGGAGGCGACGGGATCGATCGGCGTGGTGGACATGGGGCGGAACTCGGTGGCGTCAATCGGCGCCGGCCGTGCGTTCGCGGGTGGCGAGCATGGGGTGGGCCGGGCGGTAAAGGCGCCCATTCTAAGCGTTGCGCCGAGTCAGTCCGGAAAGCCGTTCGCTCAGCTCTCCTGCGGCTCCGGCAGCATCCCGTTTTCAAACACAACGACGCGATTGCGCCCATTGGCTTTAGCCACGTACATGGCGCGATCGGCTTCACCGATCAAGGTGGTCAGGCGGGCGTTGTTGTCGGATACCGTGGCCAGGCCCAGGCTGGCCGTAAACGTGATTCGACTGACGCTTGAGTTGCTGAAGCCGGTGGCTTCAATTTCTGCCCGAATGCGCCGTGCACATTGCTCGGCCTGGTCGATTGTCATGCCCGGCAGAGTGACGCCGAACTCTTCGCCACCGATACGGCCGAGCTTGTCCGTGCCCTCGCGAATCTGGCTCTGAATCACGCGTACGACCTCAACGATGACCTGGTCGCCAACCTGATGCCCGAACCGGTCATTGATTGATTTGAACCAGTCGATATCGAGCACGATAATCGAAAACGGCGTCTTGTTGCGATGATAGTGTCCTAACTCCCGGCCGACTATCTGCATGAATTCGCCCCGGTTGAGCGCGCCGGTAAGCGAGTCGGTGGTGGCCAGTCGACGCAACTCAGTCTCGACGGTTTGCCGGCGGGCAATTTCGGCCTCAAGGGCGCTTTCCTGTTCCTTCAAGGCATTGATGTCGACGGCAAATCCTGCGACCGCGCCGTGCGGCGTCAGAAACTTGGTCACTCGGTGCCAGCCGCCTACCGGGTAATAGCGATCGACCGGGGTGCCGTCAGATTGGCGTTGCAACGCAACGCGTTCGCTGATGTAGGCTTTGGCTTGAGCAGGGGGCAGATGCTTGGGTGTGACCTCGGTCAGCAAATCGGCGTAGCAAGGCTTTTCGGTAGCACCACTGGCTCGGTAGCGCGCAAAGCCTTCGCGGTAGAAGCGTTCATACGATTCGTTCCAGGCCAGCAATCTGTCGTCCGGTCCGTAAATCGAGAAGGCGATTGGTGCGCATCCGATACTTTCAACCAGCAGTTGATTTTCCGTGGCAATTTTTTCGCGCGCCTGGACGACCTTGGCCGACAGCCCGCGCAGGCGCAACACTTCTACCGTGAGCGCAAGAGTGAGCAACACCAATGCAATTGTCAAAGGCTCGGGGCGCAAGTAGATGGCCAGGCCACCGACGACCAGGCCGGACCCGATCAGCAGGTAGAGCCCGTTAGTCCATTGCAGGACATTGCTTTCCGGGGTGATTTTGATGAAGGTGTTCACAAGCAGTGACGAATTCCGTGGCAAGCAGAACGACTACAACAGTGAGTGCCCAAAAAACAAAAGGCTCGGCGTTTTCCGGAGCGATGGCGCTGCTTGAGTATCGCTGATTCGGTACCGGCTTGATGATGAAAAAAGAGGCGGCTTAGCGCGCCAATCCGGTGTTGACGTAATTCGATACGTGGATGGCTGAGTGCGTCGTCAAGGGGGAGAGCGTGAATCGGGCCGCCCGCCGGCTCGCGCTAGACTGCCTGTCAATTCGTTGACCAAACCAGTGAGACAGCTCATGAAACCCGAGAAAGCGGCCTGGCTGAAGCGCACCGTGGAAGCGCCTCTTGATCCGGCTCAGCCAATCGTTGATCCCCATCATCACCTCTGGAGCCGGCCCGGCAATACCTACCTGCATCGCGAGTTACACGCGGACACCCGCGCGGGCCACAACGTCAAGGGGACTGTGTTTGTCGAATGCCGCTCGGGCTGGCGTGAATCCGGTTCAGAGGCCATGCGGCCGGTTGGCGAGACCGAATTTGTAGCGGCCGAGGCCCAGGCGGCCCGTCAGGCCGGTGGTGCGCCCATTCTGGGCATTGTTGCTTTTGCTGATCTTGCGCTGGGCGAGGCGGTCGAAGATGTTCTGCTGGCCCATGAAACTGCCGGTCAGGGACTGTTTCGCGGTATTCGGCATCCGACTTCCTGCGATGCAGAGCTGGGCTCCGGTCATATCCCGACGCCGGCCGGTCTGATGGGCACTGACCGTTTTGAGCGCGGCTTTGCGCGCCTGGGCGCATTGGGCTACAGCTATGACGCCTGGTTGTTCCATCATCAGCTCCCCGAGTTGCTGAC
>CAXBNM010000059.1:0-17547 GCA_963976885.1 uncultured Burkholderiaceae bacterium | reverse complement strand
CGATTGTCGACAGACGGATTCAGCGTCATGCGCCGACTTCGTGCGGCTTGAGGCTCGGGAAGTCGAAGCTCACCCCTGAACCCGGTTCATCGGGGGCAAAAGCGCGATGCTCGGCAACCTGCAGGGGGCGGGTCGTGTATTGATCGATCGGAAAGCTGTGCACTTCCATCCAGCCGGCATGAGGCTGGGCCGCCATCAGACTGACATGCAACTCCTGCATGCCGTGACTGCAGACCGGAATATTCAGCTCGCGCGCCCGTGCCGCCACTCGCAGCCAACCCGTGACCCCACCACAATTGGACGCATCGGGTTGAATGAAACTGAGTCTGGATTGCTCAAAGGCAAAATCGAACTCGTAGCTTGTGTGCAGGTTTTCGCCCATTGCCAGCGGGACGCCGGTGGCCGCGGCTATCTCAGCATAGCCCCGATAATTGTCGGGCACGATGGGTTCTTCAAAGAAGGTGATGTCGTAGGCCTGAAAACCGCGGGCTGCGGTAATGGCCTGCTCGACACTGAGCGCGTAATTGGCATCGACCATGAACGCAGCGTCGGCGCCGATCAGTTCGCGCACGGCCTTGGCGCGATCGAGATCTTCGGCCAGATTCGCTCGGCCAACCTTGATCTTGACGGCGTTGAAGCCGCTGTCCAGATAGCCTTGCACATTGGCCAGCAACTTGTCGGTGCTGAAGTTCAGATCGATGCCGCCGCAATAGGCTGCGGTCGAGGTGCCTGCGCCGCCGGCCATCTGGCGCAGCGATTTGCCACTGGTTTTGCCGCGTAAATCCCAGAGCGCGATATCGAGGGCAGAGATCGCAAATGAGGAAATACCGCCACGTGCCACATAATGCATGTGCGTTTGCATTGCATCATAGAGCGTTGCGATGTCATCGGCGGGCTGGCCCATCAGAAATGGGCCCAGATCATGATCGATCATTGCCGCAACGGCATGACCACCGCGACCCCCCGTATAGGTATAGCCGATGCCTTGCTGACCATCGGCTTGCTCGATAGTGGTGACAATCAGTTCGAAGTGGGTGTGATCGCCATGCATGGCATCGGACAGAACTTCGGCCAGAGGCACAGCAAAGAGACGAGAGGTGACAGACCGAATGATTGTTGGATTCATGATGGATTACCCAGGCAGTACGCAACCCGACAGGGGTGACAGGAGCCGGAAAAATATCACGAATGGCTGGCAGTCCGCCCAACCCGCTCTGGCAAGACCCGCGAGCGGAGCCAGGCCGTGAGCCCGTATCTGAATTTTGTGCACGGAAACCTCCGCTGGTTGGCCGGTGGCTTCCTGCTTTGCATGTTCTCTTCGTTCGGGCAGACTTTCTTCATCGCATTGTCAGGCGGCCAGATTCGCGCTGAGTACGGCCTGAGCAACGGTGAATTCGGTGGCCTGTACATGCTGGCAACTCTGGGCAGCGCGATGACCTTGCCGGTGCTGGGACGCATTGTCGATCGCCTTTCGGTGGCCGCTACGGCGATGATCATCATGCCCGGTCTGGCACTGGCCTGTGTGCTGATGTCGGTGTCGCATTCGGTGGTCCTGCTCGGGCTGACCATTTATCTGCTGCGCCTTTTTGGTCAGGGCATGATGACGCACACCGCACTGACGGCGATGGGGCGTTGGTTCCTGCGCTACCGCGGGCGGGCGGTGGCCTCGTCTACCCTGGGTCTGCAGGCCGGAGAGGCCACGATGCCGGTTTTATCGGTGGTTCTGTTCGCCACCGTTGGCTGGCGTCTGAGCTGGCTGGCCAGCGCGGTCTTTTTGCTGGTTATTGCGCTGCCCGCCGTCTACGGTTTGATGCGGGTTGAGCGAGAACCTGAGAAGGCGCAACCCGGCACGCGGGGGCAGGCGGCGCGACACTGGACCCGACGCGAAGTGTTGCGAGACCCGTATTTCTGGCTGATGTTGTGCGGCACGCTGACCCCCGGTTTCATCGGCACGACGATCTTTTTCCACCAGGCCTACTTGCTCGAGTTGCGCGGCTGGCCTGCCGAGGCCTTTGCCAGTGCCTTCATGATGATGGCGGCCATGACACTTGCTTGCGCGCAGGTTACGGGCTGGCTGATTGACCGGCTGGGGGCGGCGCGCGTGTTGCCGATGTTCCTGGCGCCGCTGTCGCTGGCCTGCTTTGCGCTGGCCAGCATCGAGCAGTCGTGGGGAATCTTCGTCTTCATGGGCTTGCTTGGCGTCTCGCAGGGCATCACGGCAACCTTGTTCGGTGCAATCTGGCCGGAAGTCTACGGCACCCGCCATCTGGGAAGCATCCGCTCGGTGACCGTCGCTCTGATGGTGTTGTCCAGTGCGATGGGCCCAGGGGTTTCGGGCCTGCTCATTGACGCCGGTGTTTCGTACTTGCGGCAAATCATGGTGATGGGCGTGTATTGTGTGGGTATCGCCACACTCATGCTCTGGTTGTCGCAACGTCTGGTGCAGCGCGCCCGTCTGGCGGATCAGGCGGCGCTTGCCGAGGCGGCCGATGCTTCCCGTTCGGAGCTCGGGTCTGCGCTGGATCCGCAGCGTGGAGCGGCCGATTGACGCAGGACCATGCTCTGATGCCAAGCCCTCTGATTCTGACCGAACCCGAACAATCAATGCTGGCCGGCGAGCAAGGCGCGGCTATCAAAATGGCCATGACCTTGCTGGTCAGTTATGCCGGCATTGTGGGTGCGCGCCGTTTGCTTGATATCGAGCAGGCTCATATCGACGGATGTCTGTATCACGGTCAGGCCAGTCTCGATTTTGTCGATCGACTGGTCAGCCAGCAGGGCAAGGTTGCCGTGCCGACGACGCTCAATGTCGGGTCGGTCGATCTTGTCCACCCCGGTCTGGTGAGAGTGCAGCGGCGCGACGATCCGCGTCGCCTGCTGATGGAGCGACACGAGCAACTCGGTTGCAAACCCAGCTTTTCCTGTGCGCCTTATCAACATGCGATGCGACCGTCTTTTTGCCAGCAGATTGCCTGGGGCGAATCGAATGCAGTGGTGTTTGCCAATTCGGTAATTGGCGCCCGTACCAACCGTTATGGCGACTTCATCGATCTGTGTTGTGCGATCACCGGCAAGGCGCCGGCCTATGGTCTGCATCTGGATGAGCACCGGCGCGGTCAACACTTGTTTCAGCTCGACGCGGATTGTCTGGCCATCGATGGCGACAAACTCTTCGTTGGCGTCGGCGCCTTGATAGGCGCGCTCGCTGGCATCGCCATTCCGGTCATTGAAGGCTTGCCGCCGGGAAGCGAAGATCAGCTCAAGGCTTTGGGCGCCGTGGCTGCGTCTACCGGTAGCGTGGGTTTGTTTCATGTATGCGGCCAGACTCCGGAAGCGCCTGATCTGCGCACCGCCTTCGGCGGCCAAACGCCGGCCAGGGTAAACAAGTTGACTGCGCTAGACATTCAACAGGCCTTGCAGCGCCTTTCCACGGTCAATGACAAGCATCCGATTCAGGCGATCAGCCTGGGCACGCCACACTACTCATTGGCGCAACTGCGCGAGCTGGCCCGGCTCAGTGTCGGCTGGACGGCTGCGCCCGGCGTACAGGTCTATTGCAATGCCTCGCGGGAGATCTGGGCTCAAGCGATGAACGAGCCAACCGGTGCCGCCATTCGTGACAGCGGTATTCAGCCGGTTCTGGATACCTGCGTCTATGTCACCACCATTCTTGATGCGCAGGTCAAAACGTTGATGACGGATTCGGGCAAGCTGGCGCATTACGCCCCGGGCAATCTGGGTGTGCAGGTTGCCTTTGGCTCCTTGCAGGATTGCCTGGCATCGGCGCAAGTCGGTCACGTCGTGCGAGTCGACACATGACCGAACTGCGGCTGCGCTGCCTGGTGGCGCCCGATCAACCCATTCAGGCGTCGGTGGTCGCTTTTGATGTGGGCCTGAGCTTCTGGGGGGGCTTTGATGTCAGCAATGGCTGCATCATTGATCGCTCGCATCCCGGACACGGCCAATGCCTGAGCGGAAAAATTCTATGCCTGCCATCGGGGCGTGGTTCCAGTTCCTCGTCATCGGTGCTGGCCGAGGCCATTCGTCTGGGCAGTGCGCCGGCCGCGATTGTGCTGAGCCATGACGATCCGCTCATTGTTACCGGCGCGCTGGTCGCGCAAATGCTCTACGACAAGTGCTGTCCGGTAGTTACGCTGATTGAGCCGATGACTTCATTGCTCACCTTGACGGCAGCACATGCGCGTTTGCAGTTGATGGCGGAGCGCTCGGACGAAGCACTGCTTTCAATCGGCAGCTGAGCGGCCAATGCCTGCGTACAACGACCTGCGTACAACGACCTGCGCACAACGCCAGGCCGGTCCGTCCGCAAGCAGATCACAAACGAACTCAGATCAGAGCCAGGGCCAGGGCCAGCGCAGGAACCTGAGCCTGAACGACAACCCGGCGCGTGCTTGTGGGCTACGCGCCGGGTTGTACGACGGCCATCGGCACTCAGGCCGAGCCGAGTGCGTAAGCCTTACTCTTTGACCGCTCCCGTGAGTGACGACACGTAGTAGTCAACAAAGAACGAGTAGAAGATGGCCACTGGCAGCGAGCCGAGCAATGAACCGGCCATCAGCGCACCCCATTGATAAACGTCACCGGTAACCAGTTCGGTCAGAATGGCAACCGGTACTGTCTTGTTCTCACTGCTCTGAATGAAAGCGAGCGCGTAGATGAACTCGTTCCAGGACAACGTGAACGAGAAGATGCCTGCGCTGATCAGACCCGGCACGGCAAGGGGCAGGGTAATCCGGCGCAAAATCTGCAAACGCGTCGCACCATCGATAAGCGCGCATTCTTCCAGTTCGTAGGGAATCGATTTGAAGTATCCGATCAGCAACCATGTACAGAACGGCACCAGGAAGGTCGGGTACACCAGTACCAGCGCCATCGGACTGTCGAACAAACCCAGTTGCACAACGATGGTGGCCAGCGGAATGAACAGAATGGACGGCGGCACCAGATAGGCAAGATAAATGGCCAGGCCGACATATTGACTACCCTTGAAGCGTAAGCGCTGAATGGCATAAGCGGCCAGCGTGCTTGAGAACAACGACAGGAAGGTGGCACCAATGGCAACCCCCATGGTCGTCATCAGCCACGAGGGATACGCGGTTTCGAACAACAGCTTGTAAATGTGATCGAGCGTGGGTGAGGTAATCCAGAATGGATTGTGATCACCGAAGTTGTACAGCTCGGCATCCGGCTTGAATGCCGTGATCGTCATCCAGTAAAACGGGAACAACAAAATGATGACAAAGCAGATCAGCGGTACCCAGACCAGGACCATGCGGCGGGTGCCGCTGTCCCAGTCCATCCGGTCGGCAACCGCGGTACTGGCATTGGACTGTTTTTCGATGGCTTGATCAGTCATTGCTTTCTCCCTGCTGCCACTTGCGCCGAGCCATTGAGAAATACGAGAACATGGTTGCGAACACCAGGAATGGAATCATTGAAACAGCAATGGCTGCACCTTCACCAAGTTGCCCGCCCGGAATACCGCGCTGGAAAGCCAGGGTAGCGAGCAAGTGGGTCGAGTTGACCGGGCCGCCACGGGTGATGGCATAGACGAGCTGGAAGTCCGTGAACGTGAAGATGATCGAGAACGTCATGACGATGGCCAGAATCGGCATCAGCATCGGTACGGTAATGAAGCGGAATCGCTGCCATCCCGAGCTGCCGTCCAGCAACGCAGCTTCATACAAAGCCGGTGGAATCGTTTGCAAGCCCGCCAGCAGCGTGATTGCAACGAAAGGAATGCCGCGCCAGATGTTGGCCACAATCAGCGACCATCGAGCCGGCCAGGCGGTGTTGATGAAGTCGATATTGGTTTCGCGCAAACCGAGTTCGATCATCAACCACGAAATGATGGAAAACTGCGGATCGTAGATCCACCAGAACGCGATGGCTGACAGCACTGTGGGCACAATCCAGGGCAGCAAGATGATTGCCCGCAGCATGCTCTTGAACGGTAGATGGTTGTTGAGCAGAAGCGCCAGCCAGAGTCCAAGCGCGAATTTGCCGATTGTGGCAACCGCGGTATAGAACACGCTGTAAAAGACAGCACTCCAGAAAATCGGGCTGCCCGATAGATACTGGAAGTTCTCGAGACCGACCCAGATGCCACTGCGACCAATGGTGGTGTCGGTAAAAGCCAGCCAGATGCCAAGGCCCAGCGGATAGGTCAAAAAGACCGTCAGCAAGCCAAGGGCCGGGAACAGGCAGATGACAATCAGAAACGTCTTGTTGTCGAACAGGCGTGCAAGCGGACCCTGTTTCGGCGGGCGACGCACCCAGGTCGGAATGGCGGTATCAGACATATGGACTCATTACGCGAAAAACCGACACCTCGACCATTCGAGGTGTCGGCAACACAGATCAGCGACGGCGGAAGAAGCGACGGGCACGACGCTCGGCTTCGGCTGCAGCCTGTTCAGGCGTGGCGTCACCGGAGGCGACCGATGCGCACATCTGAACCATGACGTAATCGGCGTTGGCGGCTGCCGACGCGGCACTGATCGGCCCCTTGTAGCCAATCCAGAAGTTGCTCTTCATCGTGTTCTTGAAGATGCTCATCTTCGGATCGCCTTCCCAGGTGGCACTTTCGATGTAGGCGGCCAGCGGTTGCGACCAGTAGCCACTGTTGGCTTGCAGCCAGGTGTCGTATTGCTCTTCTTCAAGCAGGAACTGCAACAAGGCCTTGGCGGCATTGGGGTACTTACTGTGCTTGAAGACCATTGCGTTGAGCGTCAGACCTGCCATCGGCGAGACGTCCAGCGTGCCGGTGGGCAGCAGGCTGTGGTAGGTGTCTTCGGCAATGGCGGCCATCTCGGGCTTGTTCTTCAGCGAGAAGTACAAGGAGACACCGTTGGCGGTCAGCCACACTTCACTCGACGAGTAAGCCCGGTTGTTACTGATATCGCCCCAGGCCAGTGTGCCGGGCGCAAAGGTCGGGTACAGATCTTTCAGGTAGCGCAGCGCGTTGATGGTTCCCGGGCTGTTGATGGCGACGTTGCCGTCACCGTCAACCAGATATCCACCGTGCGACCACACCAGCCAGTTGGCAAAGCCGTTACCGTCACCGACCGCGTTACCAAGGGCGAAACCTGCCGGCTTGCCGGCGGCATGCAAGGACTTGCACAGCTTCAGAAAGCCGGGATGATCGTCGGGCGGTGCATCGAAGCCGACTTCATTGACGGCTGATTTGCGCCACACCAGAGGGCCGCCCGAAGCGCCAAAGGGCAGGCTGAGCCATTCTTCGGTTTTGTCTTTCTTGCCGTAGCGCTGTGCCAGCGGCAACCAACCGCCGTACTTGGTGCCCAGGTAGTCGGCGACGTCAGTCTGATCGACCAGTTTATCCGCGTAGATGTGCGGCGCTTCGTTGAAGCCGATGATTATATCGGGGCCAGCGCCGGTATTGGCGGTAACCGCAGTCTGTTGAGTGATGTCTTCCCAGCCAACAAAGTCCACCCGGACTTCAACACCGGTTTTTTCAGCAAAGCGGGCGCAGTTGTCACGGAAGACCTTTTCGTCGGCTTCGACGAAACGCACCGGGCGCAACATGCGCAGCGTGGCACCTTTTTCGATCTCAAGCTTGGGCGCGGTAGCGCTTGCGGTCTTGATTTTGGATTGAGCGAACGTCTTGCCGGTAGCGGTTAATGCGGCCGCTCCGGCACCGGCGGCGAGCATTTTACGACGGGTGAAAGTGTATGACATGTCTCAATTCCTCTTTATGGAAGTGCTAATCAGCAAGCGCGATGCGCTCGCCAGTCCCCTGGTCGAATAAGTGAATGAGTGACAAATCTGGACTTACCGGCAGGATGTCGCCCGGGCTCGCAGAGATGCGTTCCCGAAAGGCGCCAACGATGGTCGCATCGCCGCAGCGCAGCGTGACCTGGGTTTCAGACCCGGTCGGTTCGACAATCTGTAGCTTGGTTGGGACGCCGTTCGGATCGAGTCGCAGGTGCTCGGGCCGAATGCCGTATATGACGTCGCCGTCCGGAGGCGTGGCGCCGTTGGTTGGCAGTGGCCAGGAAACGCCATCGCCAACATGGAACGCACCATTTTCGATGCGTCCCTTCATGAGATTCATCGCCGGCGAACCAATAAAACCCGCGACGAACAAATTGGCCGGACGATCATAGAGTTCGAGCGGTGCGCCAGCTTGTTCGATGCGACCGTGGTTCATCACGACAATCAGGTCAGCCATGGTCATGGCTTCAATCTGATCGTGGGTGACATAGACCGTAGTGACTTTCAGGCGCTGGTGCAGTTCCTTGATCTCGGAGCGCATTTGCACCCGCAACTTGGCATCAAGGTTGGACAGCGGTTCGTCGAACAGGAACACCTGCGGGTCGCGCACGATGGCCCGGCCCATGGCCACCCGTTGCCGCTGCCCACCCGAGAGCTGACGGGGGTAGCGATGCAGCAGATCTTCCAGGCCGAGAATTTTGGCGGCTTTGCGCGCCTCGGCTTCCATGACCTCTTTGGGTGCACCAGCCAGTTTGAGCGAGAACGACATGTTCTCGTAGACCGTCATGTGCGGATAGAGCGCGTAGTTCTGGAACACCATCGCGATGTCGCGCTCTTTGGGGGCCATGTCATTGATGACTTTGCCGCCAATGGCAATTTCGCCACCGGTGATGTTTTCAAGTCCGGCCAGCATGCGCAACAAGGTTGACTTGCCGCAACCGGACGGACCGACCAGTACAACGAATTGCCCATCCTGGATGGCAACGCTTACGCCATGAAGTATTTTGGTTGTGCCGAAGGACTTTTCGACACTGCGAAAATCAACCGTCGCCATTCACATTCCTCTGATGTCCCGCCCGGGTTTCAACTTGCCGAGGCACAGTTGAGCCTTGTCGGGATTTCGTCTCTGTAATTGTGCAAATTGTCGGCGATGCCGACGTTACTCTTTCTGGGTAACCTGAAATCAGGTTCTGCGAGTTAGTCTACTTGAAGTCTTGCGAGCTGGACCAAAATTGCGAAGCAAGTATTCCACTTCTGGGTAAAAGTCGCTTTTGGTGCAGCTCGGTTGTTGCGTGATTAACTGTTCGGACCGCGATCCATGGCTACCGGTTGCCAACGACGCAGACCACTGTTGGGTAACACGGTTGGGTTGACACATGACATCGGCCAGCGACCGGACAACACCAGTGCCAACTCCTGACCGACGCGGCGCCGGCGGGCCGGGTCGAAGCGTGCAGATGCCGAGGCGTTGTGCGGCGACAGAATGACGTGGGGCATTTTCAGGATCGGATTGTCCGGGCTCGGAGGTTCAACAGCCAACACATCAAGGCCGGCACCGGCAATCCATTTTTCCTGCAATGCTTTGGTCAGCGCGGGCTCATCAACGGTTGGGCCCCGACCCGTGTTGATGAAGATTGCCGTCTTTTTCATCTGCCGAAAGTGTGCTTCTTTCAGAAAGCCGACGGCTTCCGGCGTGGCCGGCAAGTGCATCGAGATGAAATCGGACTGGGCGAGCACCTCCGCCAGGCTGGCTGGCTGAACGTCAGAGCCGGCAATGGCAAGTTCGTCCAGGAAGGGGTCAAAGGCCATCATCTTCAGGCCGAAGGCTTTGGCGCGACGGGCCGTGGCCCGGGCCACGCGACCAAAGGCGATGAAGCCCAGAGTCATGCCCATCAGGCGCGGCACGTCGTACAGCGCCGGTCGGCCCTCTTTCCAGCGGCCCTCACGGACCATCACGTCTTGTTCGATGGCACGCCGATGCGTGGCCAGCAACAGCATCATCGCATGGTCGGCCACTTCTTCGATAAAGGTATCGGGGCAGTTGGTAACCGGAATGCCTTTGGCGGTGGCCGCGGCAACATCGACATAATCCACTCCGACTGAGCCAAGGCAGATCACCCGGCATTTGTCGAGGGCCTGAATCATTTCGGCGGTGAACTTCATGCCCTTGGCATAAACCGCGTCAGCGTCTTTGGCCGCGGCGATGAATGCCTCGGCGGTGGGGGCGCATTCGATGATTTCAATGCCCATTCCTTCGAGGGCTTCTTTCTCGTAGGCGTAGGCTGTCGGGGTTTGGGTCGGCAGACCGCCTTCCGGGGTCAGTACTTTCAATGCTGCCATGCTTGTCTCCTATGGTTGCGCAAAGTGTACTCAAAGTCAGATCAGGAGCAAGTTTTTGATGTGCTCATGGTTCGATAATGAGTTTGCGTGTCGCTGCACCGGGCTCAGACCCGGCAAGCGTCAGAGGGAGTCAAGCGGATAAATCGGGCGGCGAACCTTGCGAAAATCGAGCGTGCTGTAGTCAGAGGTGCACACGCCAACGCCGGCACACTCAACGGTGTGCCGGGCCATCTCGCCCATGCCCGCACGCCAGTGAACACGACTCTTGATCATGACAAAGCGCTTGTTCAGCGGGTCGACGCCGACCGAATAAAAGCACTCCAGATCGTTGGGCTCTTGTTGTCTGGAGATGACAATGATTTCAATATTGCCGGTGTCGAGCACGGCTGTCGGTCCCATGTCCATCAGTACGCCCTTGGACATCGGCCCCCGGTTTCGATACTGGCCATTGGTAATACGCTTGACCGTGCCAGTGACCTCGCAAGGTTTGCCGGTCAGGCCCAGCGAGGGCATATCGAGCTTGCCACCGAGCGACAGGGTTACGTTGGCACCGGTGCCGGCTTGTTGCATCTGCTGGACGGCGCCCGGGTCATAGATGGCAAAGGCGGCGGCATTGTCGAGCCCGGCTTCCAGCATTGCCTCAAGCACCGCGGTGGTGTCCATCGTGCCACCGGAGGCCGCGTTGTCGTAATGATCGAGCAGCACGACCGGACCGCCTGTCAGCGAGTGCGCCCGGGCCATCGAAGCGCTCAGGGGTTCGATGTCGTAGACGAAGCGTTCACGGGCGCCAAAGGCACTGTCGAGCAACTCCTGGCAGTAGGTGGCAGCAAGCGGCTTGTTGGCGTCGGTCACCACGACCGAGGACAGGCCGGCATTGACGATGTCGGCATGGGGAAAGCCCACGAACAGACTGGCCGTCAGTGCGCCGGCGCGTTCCATTTCGATGGCGCGTTGCTGCAATGAGCGATTGGGCTCATCCAGACTCGACTGGCGCATCACATGGGGCAGCATTGGTCGATTACCCCAGACCATTGTTGGCTGGACGCGTCCCTCCAGCATCGCCAGAATGGGGGTTGCAGCGCGCAATCCGGTTTCATAGACATCGACGTGGGGGTAGGTCTGATAGCCGGCCAGCACCGTGGCCTGTTCAACCAGTGCCGGGTAAAGATTGGTATGCATGTCGAGGGCGATGCCGATGGGCACCTTTGGCGCGATTCGGCGCAATCGGGTCAGCAGTTCACCTTCACCGTCATCCAGAGACTCGGTGACCATGGCGCCATGCAGATCGAGCAACACCGCATCACAGCCGGCGGCAACGCTGTCGCAGATGCGCCCGGCCATGTATTCAAACGCGTCATCATGAACCGGCCCGCTCGGCCAGGCACTGGCGGCAATGGGAATGTCAATGTTGGCGCCGGCTTTCTGGGCCAGCTCAATAAAGGCGCCGATGGCCGACCCGGTACCGGCATTCGCCGCCAGTGCTTCATCACCTTCGGGGGGCATCTCCTGGCCGCGGGCAAAACGTGCCAGCGGTGTCGGTACTGGTGAAAAGGTGTTGGTCTCATGCTTCATCTGCGCGATAACGAGCTTCATGCACTGCCTCCGATCCAGAGAAAAGGCCATCCGATGTGGCGCTGGTTTTCGGCTATTGTGCGTCAGCTTTGAATTTGTAGTGATCGCGATTCAGGACAGCGGCAATGTCGGTGACTTCTTCGGGAAACAGACTCAAACCAAGTTCGGTATTGCATTGCTCGACCATGCCGCGCAGAAAGCCTGGCGTGTTGATGCGACCGGAGGGGCGGTAGATTGACGAACCGTCGCCGCCGAACTTGCGTTGATGGCAACTTGTGCAGGCCTTGTCGGCCAGCAACTGTTCACCTTGCAGAAGATCGGCGTCGATGAAGATTTCGGGTACGGGTTCAGCGGCCGTCAGCGGGCCACCAAGCAGGGCAAAGACAAGAGCGATGGTACGAATCATGGTCAGGCTCCTGGTGGTAGACCGGCCGGGCGCAGCTTGAGGCAGCGCGCCCGGCCGCGGTTCAACCGAAAATGTCTTTCGTGATGCCGGCGTACCAACCCAGCGATTCTTCATAAGTCTTTTTACGCAAGGCGGCGTCCTCCCCGGTTTTGGAAATGAAGCTTTCCGCGGTGGCGATCTTCTCGTCGGTAGGCGTGTAGGTTGCGCCGACCTTCACACCGTCGTTGGTATCGATCAGTGACCAGCAGGTATTGGAGTAGCGCGCCGGGAAAACTTTGCTTCCGGTCAACGCACCGCGCACTGCGTTGGCGCAAACCTTGGCCTGTGAGTTGGCAGAAAAACCCGACTTGGGCATATCGCCCTGATCGGCGGCGTCGCCAAGGACATGAATGTCTTCCTGGATCCGGCTGCGCATGTCGGCTGCGTGCACAGGTGCCCAGCCCGCATCATTGGTGACGCCGGCCATCTCGGCAATTCGACCCGCCTTCATGGCCGGAATGATGTTGACGACATCGCCTTTGAAGGTACCACCGTCAAGCTCGATTTCCATTGCGTGCGGGTCGATGCGCTGCACCTTGCCAATGATTTCAACGGGTAGCCATTCGATCATGCCCTTGTAATGATTGGACCAGCCCTCCTGAAACAAGGCTTGTTTGGAAAACTTGGACTTCGGATCGAGCACGATGATCTTGGCCGTCGGATTACGCTCCTTGAGCATGTGCGCAACCATGCTGACTCGTTCATACGGACCGGGAGGGCAACGGTATGGATTCGGCGGCGTCAGCATCACAAAGGTGCCGCCCTGGCGCATGTTTTCCAGTTGCGCTTTCAGCAACGCAACCTGGGTGCCGCCCTTGTAGGCATGGGGCATCCTGGTCTGCGCGCTGGCATCCCAGCCCGGTACCGACTCATTGATGAAGTCAATGCCGGGGGCAACGATCAGCTTGTCATAGCCAAAGCTGGCGCCGCCGGCCGTGGTGACGGTCTTTTTGTCGGTGTCGACGCCGGTCGCCCAGTCGTGCACCACATTGATGCCGTATTGACTGGCCAGCATCTGATAGCTGTGGCCGAGTTGCTCGAACTTCTGAAAGCCTCCCAGGTACAGGTTGGAGAAAAAGCAGGTGTAGTACATCCGACTTGGCTCAATCAGGGTGACCTCGATCTCGCCCTTGCCGTCTTTGGCCAGATAGCGTGCCGCCGTCGCGCCGCCCGGTCCACCGCCAATGACAACCACCCGCGGTTTGGCCTTGCCGATGGCTGCAGGGGCACCAAGTGCCAGTGACGTGCCAACCGCAGAACTCAGAAATTCTCGCCTGTTGATCATGATGTCTTCTCCTGTAGGACGTTATTTGTTGCGGACGCGTGTCGTGCGATAAACCGGATTACCGATCGGATTGAGCAAAGTAGCTGGCCAGTGCTGCAATTTCCTCGTCGCCCAGGGCTCCGGCGACGGACTGCATCACCGAATTGTCGCGTCCCTTGACCCGATAAGCGTTCATAACCCTGATGAAGCGATGCGGTGCCCAGCCCACTATTGCCGGTATGCCTTGTTGCGAACCATCGGCCTGGTGACAGGTCAGACATTCGCTGGCCAGATAGGCTCCGTATTCGGGGTCACCCCTGAGTTCGAACATGCCTTCGGGCACGGGGGGATCATCATGCACCGCGATGGTCGGACCGCCAACCGCATAGACCGCGGCCAGATAGCGGATCAACGACTGGCGGTCGGCGGCATCGGCAATCGGGGCGATAGGCATTCTGAGGCCGGGCAGAAAGCCCTGCGGGTCGGCCAGTAGTGCATCGAGTGTCTGGTCGTTCCAGATCAGCCCGGCTGTGCCGGCTTGGCGCAGGGCGTCTGAGTAGTCATAATCGGGCATGGAGCCAGCCACCCGGCCGAACAGATCCTGCAACGGTGGGCCGAAGTGTTCCTCGACCTCCGTGGCATCGATAGCGTGGCAGCTTTTGCACTGCACAAACAGTTGGGCGCCGCGCTCGTCGGCCCTGACACTGCCCGGTGCGAGCAAGGGCACGGCGAGCAGCAGCCAGACGAACAGCAGCACCGTGCAAGGTTGCAGGGGCATGGCGCGCCACGAGTGACTGATGGGCAGCAAGTCATTCATTGTCGGTCTCTGAGCAAGGCTCTTCCTGGTCGGCAACTCAACGTTGCTTGCCGTTGAGTGCGCGTTGCTCCATCTGTAAATACACGTTGTAGGCGTTGATGCGGTTGGCATTCTGGAACGCGGGCAGATGCGCAAACGCCGACCAGTCGGTATTGGCGTACGCTTCATCAAAGGTTTGCAGATCGTCGACGGCATCGCTCATGGTTTGCTGCAGATGTTGCAAATAGCGACGCGTCAGCTCAAGGTCGGCCATCGCGTCCCGGGAAACCGGGCCATGGCCAGGCACGATGGTGCGTGGAGCGTCTTGCGTCAGACGCTCAATGGCCTCCAGCCAATGTTTGCTGTCGGCATCGCCAACAAAAGGAATGCGTCCGGCCACGACCAGATCGCCAGCCAACAGCACGGCATCGGGCTGGACCAGCATCGATAAGTCTTCCGGCGTATGGCCAGGCCCGGCGGGTCGAACCTCGAAGCTCACCCCACCCAGTGAGAAAGCGTGCGGCCCTGCAACATAGCGCGTTGGCGCGATGACCCGGCTCGTCTTGTCGATCCAGGGGGCCAGTGATTGGCGCCGTTCGGTCAGGCGGGCAGCCGGTGCCGGGGTTTGCAGATACTGGGCGACGAATTGATGGGCCAGAATTTCCGGCTCGTCCTGCTCGAAAGCCTGCAGGCCATAAAAATGGTCGGAGTGATAGTGCGAGATGATGATTTTGACGATCGGCTGATCGGTGATGAGTCTGATCTGCCGGCGCAGTTCGGCCCCCAGTGCTGGCGTGCCCAGGGCGTCGAACACGACAACGCCTTCGTCGGTGACAACGAAGGCCGCGTTGGAATTGAAGCCTTCATTGCTCAGTGACACCATGCCGCTGAGTCCTTGTACGAACCATACGTGCTCGGAAACCTGCTGCGGGATGACGGCGACCGTGACCGGGGCTGCTGCTGTCGCCACGGCGCTGAACAGCAGCGTCAGGCCTGGGCCGAGAACGGTCAGGCGGGTTCGGAGCCATTTCGCCAAGAGCCGGCATTTCATCGTGCTAGAACTCCAGGTCGTCGGCAATGGCATCGATACCCGCCTGAGCGCATTGCTGATCGGCTGCGCCGCCCGGGGCGCCGGATACCCCGATGGCGCCGACCAGCGAACCGGCCGCGGTTATTGGCAGGCCACCGCCATTGACCATGACGCCGGGTACCATGCGAATGCCGTTTTCGGCCGACGGAGCGCTTGTTGCAGTCGCCAGTTCTGTCGTGGATATCTTGAACGAGACCGCAGTCCAGGCCTTGCTGCGCGCGACCTCGATGGTGTGCGGGCCGGCAAACCGGTCGCGCATGAAGACCTGCAACAAGCCGGCCCTGTCGACGATCGCCACGCTGACCTGATAGCCGCGTTGCCGGCAATCGGCCAGCGCAGCATCGGCGGCGCGCCGGGCTCCGGCCAGCGTCAGTTGCTTGAACGGCGCCAGCACCGGCTCGTCGGCTGCGATAGCCGGTGCACCCGTGGCCGCCAGCGCCGCCAGCAGCGCCGCAGACCACAGCACAGATCGGGGGTCGGTGCCTGTTGCGCTGGCAAAGCGGCGATTGTTCATCGGGCCAGTCCGGGGTTGTCGGCAACGCCAATCAGGCGCGGCGTGTTGAGTCTGGCCGGCGCCGGCTCGGGATGACTCCTGAACCAGGTCTCCACGACGTCCCAGATCGGCTCGCCACTCGCCCCCTCGGCTACTGGCGCCCATCCGGCTACCTTGTAGGTGGTGTCGGCGGCAATGGGTTCTCCGTTCAACCGCATGTCGTGGATGCGCTTGCCGGCACCGGCCGTCGGATCGATCGCATAAGTCAAGCCGCCGGTGCGCACCATGTCGCCGCCTTGTTGGTAGTAGGGGTCGGGGTTGAACAGATTGTCAGCCACATCTTCGAGAATGGTCTTGATGAACGCCCCCGTCATTTCGGTAACCGTCGTATGCGGATACGTGATCGCGGTCTGATCCATCAGGTTCTCGCGGGTGATGGCCTGGCCGGGCAGTACTGTCGTGCCCCATCGAAAGCCGGGTGAGAAGGCAATTTGCGCCTCTTTGACTTCGAGCAAGGCGTCAACGATGAGTTGATCAAAAGTGCCGTTGAAGTTGCCCCGTCGATACAAGGTCTGCGAGCTGACCGCCAGAGTTTCGGCAAGAGTGGCCTCGTGTGGCGCCCGGACCCGTTCGATAAGGGCTTGCATCGCCGGGTCGGCCGGCAAGATGTTGGCGAATACCGGCAGCAACCGGTACTGGTAACCCGTCATCCGGCCATCCTTGACGTCCAGATCGAGTACGCCCAGAAACTTGCCGTTGGAGCCGGCATTGGTAACCAGTGTGCGGCCGCCGGCATTGTCGACCAGGACTGGTGCCGGCATGCCATCGTGCGTGTGTCCGCCCATGATGGCATCGATACCGGTAACCCGCGAGGCCATCTTCAAATCGACGTCCATGCCGTTGTGCGAGAGCACAACGACAACCTGCGCACCTTTGCCACGCGCCTCGTCGACCATGGCTTGCATCCGGTCGTCTCGGATCCCGAAACTCCAGTCGGCAACCAGATGCCGCGGATTGGCAATTGGGGTGTAGGGAAACGCCTGACCGATGATGGCTACCGAGACACCATTGACGGCCTTGATTGAATAGGGCGAGAAAACCGGGTCTTCAAAATCTGTGGTCTTAACGTTCTGGGCGACAAAATCTATTTGCCCGGCGAAATCGTTCTCGATGATCTCCATCACCCGGTCCATGCCATAGGTGAACTCCCAATGGCCGGTCATCACGTCCACGCCAAGCAACTTGCAGGCGTCGACCATATCCTGACCCTTGGTCCACAAGGCGGTGGCCGATCCCTGCCAGGTATCACCGCCATCAAGCAGTAAAGCGCCGGGCCGGGAAGCGCGCATCCGCTTGATCAGCGTGGCCAGGTGGGCAAAGCCGCCAACCCGGCCATAGGTTTCGGCGGCTGCGACGAAATCCAGATAGGTGAAAGCATGCGCCTGGGCGCTGCCTGCCGGCACCTTGAAGTGACGCAGCAGCGCCTCACCAACCAGATGCGGAGGACGACCAAACGCCTCGTTGAAACCCAGATTGACATTGGGTTCTCGAAAATAGACCGGCTTGAGTTGCGCGTGGCAATCGGTAAAGTGCAACAGACTGACTTGTCCGTAGGGTGCCAGATCATAAAGACTCTCGGCCCGCGCACCGGCGCCTTCCCCGTTGGTGGCACCTACATTGGCGTATTGACCAAGCGCCATGCCGGCCGCGCCGGCCGCAGCCAGCACGTTGAAGAATTCGCGTCGTTCCATCGAAATGCTCACGAAGGTGCCCGGCTCGTCGGCCGAGCCGG
>CAXBNM010000058.1:0-17569 GCA_963976885.1 uncultured Burkholderiaceae bacterium | reverse complement strand
GGGCCGGGATGTCGATGTCTTTATGCAGGCTGCGCGGATCGAGCATTCCGAGTCGAACCTGGGCAAGATAGCAGGTGACGGCACTGGTCATCTGCGCATTGAAGGCGCGCAGATCGGCGTGCAAATCGTCGGCGCGGGCAAAGTCTTCGTTCGCTTTCAGGCGAGCGAGCAAGGCGCGGGCCGCGGCTTCCAGTTCGTCGGCATTGAAGCTGGCCGGATCGAGACCGTGGGTATAGGCGGCAAGCAATGTTTCGCGAGCCGGCGCCAGCGCCGCAGCGGCGCCGGCATCCGTCAACCAAGGCAGAGTCTGCGCTGTCGTCGCTGCCGGCGCACAGAACGGTGCCGAGCCACTGGCCGCTGTCGCTGCACCGGCAGCGGCACTGAGGCCGACGATCAACATGGCTTTACAGGCCAGCTGCCGGGTCAGTTGCAGATGGGAGTGGTGCGTGCGACGGGTGGCAACATGACGATTCATCTTTGTGCTTACTCCGGAGTAGCTTGGCTGCCAGACAGGCAACTTGAGGAGTAATCACTTTAGAAAGATCGCTTTGTTCAGGCTGTTAAAAATTCCGTCATTTCGAAGACTCTATTAGGTCAGTCGAGCGATTCGGTGCGAAATATCACGCTTGCATGCCCAGCCGGGCTTGAGCGTGCTCGACAAACCAATCGGCACTGTCGGGGTTGGCCATCGATGCCCGATTCAGTACCCGTCCCGGATCGTGCCCCAGCAAAATGCGTTTGACCGGCACCTCGAGTTTCTTGCCCGACAAGGTGCGTGGTACCGAGGCGATATGCCAGATCTGGTTGGGCACATGGCGGCTCGACAGCTGGCGGGCAATGGCTGTCTTGAGCGCGGCGCTCAGCGGCTCGGCAACCTCCTTGCCGAGATCGGTGGCATTGGTGTCGCGGCAGACCACGAACAGCAACAACTCCGAGGGGCGGCCGAGATACTCGAGATCGATCACGAGCGAATCGAGGACTTCTTCGAAGCCCTCGACAACCCGGTACAACTCGCTGGTGCCCATCCGGATGCCGTGGCGGTTGATGGTGGAGTCGCTGCGCCCGTAGATGACGGAGGTGACCGACTCGGGTTGCTCAAACAGCGCGAGCCAGTCGCCGTGCTGCCAGACATCGGGCCAGGTTTCAAAGTAACTGCTGCGGTAGCGTTCGCCGTCAGTATCGCCCCAGAAGTACAGCGGCATCGAGGGCAGGGGTTCGGTGACCACCAGCTCGCCAACTTCGCCAATCCGGGCCTCGCCCGTATCGCTGAACGATTGCACCGCGCAGCCCAGGCCCCGGCATTGCATCTGGCCGGCGTAAACAGGCAAGGTCGGACTGCTGGTCAGGAAAGCGGCGCCCGGGTCGGTGCCACCAGAGATGCTGGCCAACAGGATGTCGTCGTGGACGTTGCTGTAGACCCATTCATAGCCTTCTATGGTCAGTGGCGAGCCCGTGCAGCCCAGCGTGCGCAGCGCGCTCAAGTCGTGCGTCTGACCGGGATTGAGGTCGGCCTTCATGTTGAGCGCGATGAAGGCCGGGCTGGTGCCAAAGAATGTCGCTCGCTCGCGGGCTGCAAACGCCCACAGACGATGCAGGTCGGGGTAGCCCGGATTGCCATCAACCTGCAGCAGCGTGCAGCCGGTGGCCAGGGTGCCGACCCACAGATTCCACATGATCCAACTGGTTGAGGAAAACCAGAAGAATCGGTCTTCGGGGCCGAGATCGAGATGGAAGCGATTGGCTTTCAGGGATTCCAGCAAGGATCCGCCATGGCTGTGCACAATCGGTTTGGGCATCCCGGTGGTGCCCGACGAGTAGACGATCCAGAGGGGGTGCTCGAAGGGAACGATCTGGAAGGCCGGTATCGGCCCGTTACCGGCTAAGGCTTCGGCCCAGGTGCACAAGGTCACCGGCTCGGGGCGGGCATTGCAGGCTCGCTGAACAGAAGCCGCGTCGGGGGCATTGGGCGCGCCGGCATCGGCCAGAATGGGCACAAGGATGACGCCGCGCAGGGTGGGCAAGGCTTCGATCAGGTTGGCGACGGTTTTGGTGCGATCGTAATCCTTGCCGCTGTACCGATAGCCATCGACGGCAAACAGTACTTTGGGCTCGATCTGCTGAAAGCGATCAAGGACGCCGGTAGCGCCCATATCGGGCGCGCAACTCGACCAGATGGCCCCGAGCCCGGTAGTGGCCAGGATGGCTACCAGTGCTTGCGGCACATTGGGCAGATAGGACACAACCCGGTCACCCGGTTTGACGCCCATTTGCTGCAGCGTCTGCATGGTCGTGCCGACTTGCTCGCGCAATTGACGCCAGGTCAGCGTGTCGCGCTCGACCAGTTCGCTGTGAAAGACCAGGGCTTCACGGCTGGCCGCGTCGGGCTGATCGGCCCGGGCCAGCAATTGTTGTGCGTAGTTGAGAGTGGCGCCTTCAAACCATACCGCGCCGGGCATTTTGCGTTCGCGCAGAACTTGTTTGTACGGGGTGGCCGATTGGATATCGAACCATTCCCAAAGAGCGGCCCAGAATCCCTCAAGGTCGGTCACGGACCATTGCCACAGAGACTCATAGTCGGGCAGGTTCAGCCCGCGGGTTTCAGCCAGCCAGGCAGTGAAACGGGTCAGTTCGGCGTGGGCCAGGCGCTCAGGGCTGGGGCGCCACAAAGGGGTGCGGTTTGTCTCGTCCATCTGCGCAGATTAGCACTGCGGGCAGTGGCCGGGCCAGGAAGGCTGAGCGTGAGAGACGGACACAAAACAGACGGGATACAAAACAGACGGGCACAAAAAAGGCGTGCACAAGGCACGCCTTTCCAGACCTACGAGTCCGACGGTTTACACCGGACGGATTTTGCTGGCCTGCAGACCTTTACGGCCCTGGGTAACTTCGAACTCGACTTTCTGGTTCTCGGCGAGGGTTTTGAACCCGTCGCTCTGGATCTCGCTGAAGTGGGCAAAGAGATCTTCACCGCCTTCACTTGGCGTAATAAATCCGAAGCCTTTCGACTCATTGAACCACTTAACGATACCGGTTTGCGTTGCCATACCTATTTACCATTTCCTTAACAAAAGAAGAGCAGTTCTTGCGAACTACTTAAAAAAACACCGGATCGCCCAAAGTGGGAATGAAGCCGCCAAATTGGTTTTGGTGGACCGCATAAGACACATGCGTGATTCGGATGCTTGAGCGGATCAGAACAGATGCCAGAGGTCAAGTCAAGCGTTATCGCGGTTTAGTTCGTTATTTGTCTGAAATTGATAGGTAAAGAGGTGCCGGGCAGCCTTTGAGCTTCCGATTTCGCGTTTTCTGGCTGGGGGCCGCGGGTCGGGTCAATCGAGCTTCAAAGGCCTAAATGGAGCGTCAAAGGCCTTCAAAGGGAGCCAATGGCGCGGTGCAACGTCACTCAAACGAAGCACCATAAACCGGTGCATACCCCAAAAAGCCATTGCATTATCGCGTCGAGCAGACTGCCAATCAGAAGTACCGGCACCGAGATTGCTCCGATCAGCAGCAAGATGCCTTGCCAGGTCGGGCGTGGTTCGGGAATGCGATGGCCTTGCACTGTCTGGACCGGACCTTTGAGACTGAGTATTTCGAGCAATGACATGGCGCAGAGGCGGAGATGGATGAAGGGGCATGCGCTTGCACGTGGGTCGGAACCAACAACGGCAAGGCGAATGCTCGTGCGTTCATTATGAGGCCACTACTATCGCGGCATGGATGTTGTCTGGGATTCTCGCCACAGCCCTGAATGGGATCGATTGCACGCCGCGCAGACGGCGGCCTTGCAGCAGGACTTTGCCTTTGGCCTTGCGCTGCAGGCACTTGGTACCGATGTATTGCGTGCGCAGTTGTTCGATCAGGGCAAGCTGATTGGCATTGCGCAGTTTGTCGTGCGTCGTCTGGGTGGACTGTTCGGCGTGGCGCTGTGCAGTCGGGGGCCGGTGTGGGCGGACGGCGTTGACCCCGGGCAACGTCAACTCGGATGCAAACTGATGGCACGCAGCCTGCCGCAGCGACGGCCCAGAGTGGTGCTGTTTGCACCGCCAGCGGGCGCCGGCGCGAACCCCGTCGAGGTGCCGGGCATGACTCGGGTCATCACCGGCGAAGCCAGCGTTGTCATCGATACCACTGCCGATGAATCCGATCTGCGGGCCGGCTTGCATCAGAAATGGCGCAACCGGCTGGCCGCTGCCGAGCGATCGTCATTACAGGTGCACAGGTGTGGCGACAAGTATGCGCAATATCGCTGGCTGCTCGATCGCGAAGGCGTGCAGCGTCAGGCCCGTTCCTATCGGGCCTTGCCGGCCGAGTTCGTCCCGGCATGGCAACAAGCCGTCGGGGGCCAGCGCTCGGCGTTGCTGACCGTGCGTGCCGATCTTGGGCGCGAGGCCGTGGCGGCGATGATGTTTCTGGTTCACGGTGCCTCGGCAACCTATCACCTCGGTTGGACCAATGACCAGGGGCGCGAATTGAGTGCACACAATCTGCTGCTGTGGCGTGCGTTGCCAATGCTTGCCAGGCTTGGCGTCAGGCAGCTTGATCTTGGCGGCATCAATACACAGCGCGGCGCTTCGCTGGCCCGCTTCAAACTCGGCACCGGTGGGCAATTGGTACAGCATCCCGGGACGTTTCTGTAGGGGGCGGCCAGACCCGGGCGGCCCTGCCTCGGGGCCTGATTCCATCTCTGCTATGTTTCAGGATCTTGTCTATTTTCATGGAACCGGCATGCTCAACCCGCAGGCAAAAGCGCTGATCGAACTGATTGAATCTCTGGGGCTCCCGCCCGCCAATGAACTGCCGGTGGCGCAAGCGCGCAAGAACTATCGGGATCGTCGTCACGGAACGCAACCGCCGGCGCCGGAAGTCGGGTCAGTGCAGGATCACACGCTGGCGGTCGCCGGCGGTGAAATCCTGATTCGCGATTACCGGCCGACTGGCGCGACGACCGCAAACGGCACACTGCCCGCGTTGCTCTATCTGCACGGCGGCGGTTGGACCATTGGCGATCTGGATACGCATGACACGTTGTGTCGCTCGCTGTGCGAGCAAGCCGGTTGTGCGGTTTTCTCGATCGATTATCGGATGGGGCCGGAGCACAAGTTCCCGGTCGCTGTCGAAGACGCTGCGGCGGCCGCTCAGTGGTTGTTTGATCATGCGCAGGCGTTCGGGGTCGACCCGGCACGCATCGCGGTGGGCGGCGACAGTGCCGGCGGTAATCTGGCGGCTGTGCTTGCCTTGCTGCGACGCGACCAGGGGCTGCCCAATTTTGCGCTGCAGTTGCTGATCTATCCTGCGGTCGATCAGCGAGCCGGTCAGGATTCTCATCAACGCAATGGCACGGGCTACTTGCTGACCCGCGATCTGATGGACTGGTTTCGCGATCAGTATCACAGTGATCCGGCCGAGTATCTCGACTGGCGCGCTTCGCCATTGCTGGCTCAGCGGCACGACGACTTGCCCGCCGCATTCGTGCTGACTGCCGAATACGATCCCCTGGTCGACGAGGGGCAAGCCTATGCGCAGGTCCTGGAGGGGGCTGGCGTTGCGGTGGAGCACGTGTGTTTTGAAGGGCAGATTCACGGCTTTATCACAATGGGCAAAGTGATCGATGACGCCAACCGAGCCGTAAGCCTGTGCGCACAGAAGCTGCAAGCTGCGCTGCACTGAGCCGATCAGCCGCTCTCGGGGTCGTTTGCCGAATTGACCCGAAATAATTGTGTCGAGGAATGTGACATTGCCTGCGGCCGATAGGTCCGGTGGTGTCACCGATTCAAGGCGGGATTGGAAAAAACCGTTAGTGATGTAAGCGTTTGCGTCGAAAAGAAGGCAACCGGCCAGTCCTCGGGCATACTGCCCTCGCCAAAAAGAATTAGGCGCATTACTCGGGGCTCGACCAAGGAACACATGGGGATTTTCCACGCATACGACATTCGCGGAGTATTCGGCGACAGCCTGACGCCCGCGATCGCCAGGCGCATCGGGAACTTTTTGCCCCGATTGCTGCAGACACGCGAAGTTCTTGTCGGCCGTGATGCCCGGAAATCTTCCCCGATTCTGTTTGATGCGTTGTGCGACGGGCTCACCAGCGCTGGCGCCAATGTCACGACGATTGGCTTGTGTACGACCCCGATGGTCTATTTCGCCAGCGCGCATTATGGCTTTGATGCGGCGGTTTGCATTACCGCCTCACACAATCCGGCGCAATACAACGGCTTCAAGATCTGTACAACCGACTCCCGCCCGATTGGTTATGACACCGGGCTTGGCCAGCTCGAGCAATGGGTGGGTGATATCGCCGGTGAGCCGCTCACCGTCGCGGCACAGCCGGGCACCATTGTTGAGCGCGATATCCGCGACGATTACTTGAATTTTCTGCAGCCGCACCAGAGTGCATGCGGCGAGCTGAGTCTGGCCATCGATTGCGCCAATGGCATGGCGGGCTTGCTTGCTGAACAGGTGTTCGGGCCAGCTCAGCAATACCTGTTTGAACAAATCGATTGCAGCTTTCCGAATCACCCTCCTGATCCGTCCAATCCGGACAATTTGCAGGTGTTGCGTGAGGCGGTGATCAGCGCCAGCCACGATCTGGGCATTGTCTTTGACGGCGATGCTGACCGCGTGATGTTTCTCGATGAAAACGGTGATTTTGTACCGCCTGATTTCATCATCGCTGTGTTAGGCAAGTACTTTCACCTGACCGGCCATGCCAATCCGGTTGTTTTGCAGGATGTTCGTACGTCGCGTTCGGTGGCTGAGTTTCTGGCCCGGTTCGGGGCCACGGTACACACTTGGAAGGTGGGGCGTGCCTTTGCCGCCAGTCGCTTGCGCGAGCTTGATGGCGTGGTTGGCGGTGAACTGGCGGGTCATTACTACTTTCGCGATTTTTCCTACAGCGACTCGGCCATGCTTGCAGCGCTGCGGGTGTTGCATGTCGTGGCGCATGAAAAACGCGCGGGCCGGACTTTTTCGATGCTCATTGATGAAATTGCCCGGTATTGTGGTTCGGGCGAGATCAATTTCACGCTGCAGAACAAGCCGGCCGCGATGGCGGCCGTGCGCGACTGGTTCCTTGAACATGAGGCGCCGCAAGCGATCCATGATTTCGATGGCTATCGACTGGAATTTCCGGACTGGTGGTTCTGCATCCGGCAATCGAATACCGAACCCTTGCTGCGGCTGGTTGTAGAGGCCAGGGAGCAGGCAGAGTTAACCCGTCGAATCGATCAGATCAGCACCATCATCAACCAATTTGCAGGCAGCCAGAAGGCTGCCTGAAGAAAATTCAGGAGTAAAGATGTCTGAAGTGATTGGCGTACTACCGGCCGCCGGACGTGGTTCGCGACTCGGTCCGATTCCGAGCAGCAAGGAAATCATGCCGCTTGGGTTTGAAAAACATGATCCCGAGGCAGGTGGCGTCAATGGCTGGAAGCCGTTCACCACGATGGAGTCGCATTTGCGGGGCTTCAAGCGGGCCGGCATCAATCGGGTGATGATCATCCTTGGTCAGAATAAGTACGACATCATGGAGTACCTGGGCAACGGGGCCCGCTATGGCCTGCATCTGTCCTATCTGTTTCAGGAAGAGTTGCGCGGGATGCCGTTTGCGCTGGATCTGGCCCATGTCTGGTCTGCCGACGCCACCACGGTGTTTACGATGCCCGACACGCTTGTCGAGCCATTGAACTCGACCGCACGACTACTGCAATCGCATCTGCACGCCGGCGCCGATCTCACACTGGGGCTGTTTGAAACCGATAATCCGAGCAAATTCGGTATGGTCGAGACCGATGCCGACGGTCGCGTCCTGAGCTTTGTTGATAAGCCTCGTACGACCGATCTGCGCTTGATGTGGGGACTGGCGGTGTGGTCGCCGGTATTTGCGAATTTCATGCACGATCGTCTTGGTGCGATTCCCGAAAACGCCAAGGAAACCGTCCTGAGCGATATCTTTGAGATGGCGTTGCATGCCGGCATGCATGTGCAAGGGGTCGAGCTCAACGGGGCGGTTTACAACGACATAGGCACCCCCGAAGAGTTCCAGCGGGTGGTGCATAAACTGGCCGCTCGTACCAATAACGAAATGACGCTCAGCGATGGCGATGCGGCCAGCCTTGAAGCCGTCGGAACTACCCCGCACTTAACCGTTGTTCGAGGAGGTCGATGATCTTCTCATCGACGACCGGATCGAATTTGCGCGCATAAAAGGCATCGCTGGCCAGTAAGGTGTCGCGATGCGCCATCGTCCAGGTGCGCGGCCGCGGCGTGCCTTCGCTGAAGTCGATCAGCCGCCGATTGGCATTGACCACACTGTCACCGAACGGGCTGTCCAGGATGAACGACTGCATGTACATCTCGTCGGTAGCGTAGGTCAGCCGAAAATACTTCTCGAACGCAGCCAGCCGCGGCGAGCTCATCATGTGCTCGCAGAAAGGGCGGTTCAGCGTGAAGTACGACGAACCACCGAAGTAGCGGGTATTGCCTAGATAGCGCTGCCAGCGGTCCCAGCGCAGCTTGGGCAGGTTGACGCCCGATTTCATGAAGGGCGGTTCAAGTCGAATCAAGCGAATCCGCTTGGCGCCATCGACCCACTCCGCGAGCGGATCGAAGTATTCGACATAATTTCGACTCGGGTCGGTCTTGAGCTCGGCAAGGATCTCCTGCTGCGGGCGCAACGGAAAATCCTGGCCGCTCAGGTTCGAGAAATAGATCCAGTCCTGATTGGCTTCCAGCAATATCCGAATTGCAGCCAGGGTGGTGTTGATCACGCTCCAGGATGCCCACCTGACGTCGCGCGCCGGCATGATCAGAATGTTCGGGTGCGCCGCCGCCAGCTCGGCAGCGGCCTGATGAATCGGCGCGGCGGATTTGGCATCGACATGGAGCAGGAACAGATTCTCCGGGTGATCTGCCGCGCGCAGCAATCGAGTGAACTGCCCCGGATTGTTATGAACCATTACAAGATGGGCATGGGTGACGGTCTGGTTCAAGCGATCTAGTCCTCAAAGAGAGCAGGGCGGGCGGGTCGCTAATCTTACTTGCGTCCCTTTACCCATACGTCGCGCTTGTGCATAGGAATGTGACGAGCGGCCCCCATTCGGGTACCTTCGGTCCGGCCTTACGATAAACTGCACCGATGCGTTCCAACCAAGTTGTATTTCGATTGCATTGCCACGAGGCGTTTGTTTGATCCGGCAGATTGGCGGATCCGTTTTCTGCCGGGTGCTCGCCGTGCCTGCGCTCGTGATCGGGCTGGCGGCATGCGCAGGCCCCGCGCCTGAACTTGACGATCTGGCCCACAATGCCAGGCCAGTGGGCGCCAGAGTGGCCTTTGAGCAACCCCCTGAGGTACTCGAGCGGTTTTTTCCTGACCCTCAGGTGACTCTCGATACCCCGGCTTTCCGGGGCGAGACGGCATTGACCGACTATGAGCAGATGACTGATTTCATTGCGTCTCTGCGCCAACGTAGTGCCAATTTACATGTCTTGACACTTGGGTATTCGCAGCAAGGGCGACGGATTCCGATGCTGGTTTTCACGACGGCACCGGGCGGCACCGCGCAGAATCTGCTGAATACGGACAAGCCAACTGTGTGGATCCACGCTCAGTTGCACGGCAATGAGCCGGCGGGCGGCGAAGGGGCGCTGGCACTGGCAAGTGAGCTGACCGGCTCGATGGCCCATGTGCTGGATCGGCTCAATGTCGTGGTGGTGCCGCGGGTCAACGTTGACGGCTCGGTTGAGTTCGAGCGTCACACCGCCGACAGCCGGGACCTGAACCGGGATGCGCTTCGGCTGGATGTGCAGGAATCGCTGGCTCTGCGACGGACCAATATCGCCTATCGACCGGTAGTGACGGTCGACGCCCATGAGTACAGTGCGGCCCGGGATGCCATGGTGCTGGAGGGGCAGGATCGCTATCTTGAATCGCATGACATGCTGATCCAGGGCGCGGAAAACCCCAATGTACCGCTTGGTGTGCGCCAGCTCACCCAGTCATTGTTCATTGATGCGGTGCGGCGCGACCTGGCGTCGGCGGACATGAGTGCGCACGAGTATTTCATTGCCCGCACGCGCGTGGCCGAGGAGTCAGGCGAAACCGAGAATATCGATCTGTATGCCGGCGGCACCGCGGCCCGGATCGGGCGCAATTTTCATGGTCTGCTCAACCAGGTGTCGATTCTGCTCGAGAGTCGCGGCATCGGCATTGGGCTGCAAAGCTACCGGCGGCGGGTCTACTCGCACTTGCTCGCCATGCGCAGCATTGTCGACAGCGCCTGGCGGGAGGCTGACCAGGTGCAACGGGTGCTGCAAGAGGTTACCGCCGAGGTTGTCGCGCGCGGAGCGGTGGTTGGCGACGATGACCCGCTGGTGTTGCAGGCATCACACAATAAAGGGCATCGCTATCAGATGCCCTATATTAATGCTCAGACCGGGCGCCCCGAGCGACTGCCCACCACCTATCATCGATACAATCCGGCCATTGCGAAGCTGACGCGCGAGCGTCCCTATGCCTATATCCTGCCGCCCGAGGCCGAACCCGCTGTCATGCGCCTGAAGCTGTTCGGCATCCGTGTCGTGCCTTTGCATGACGCCGGCACGATGTCCGTGCAAGCCTACCGGGTTGCCGGTCGAGAAGTGGACAAGCGGGCCTACGAGGGCGTGCTCCGCAATCGGGTCAAGGTCAAGCTGGAAGAGTTGACGGTCGCCATCCCGGCCGGTAGCCACATCGTTTACCTGGCCCAGCCGCTGGGTAATCTGGCGGCCGAATTGCTGGAACCGGAATGTGGTGACAGTTTTGTGACCTTCGGCGTACTTACAAGCAACCCCGATGGGCTCTTGCCCGTGTATCGGTATATGGAACCTCTGTCTGTCTGATTGAAAGGAGACTGTTATGAACCTCTGGCAATCCATGCCGCGGTTGGCCCTGCGTGGCGTTCGCAACCGAATCTGCTGGCTGGCCCTGGGCGCTTCGTTGATTGCTCCTGCCGCGGTTGGCGCCAAGGAGGTCAATACCGAGGCGCCGGCGATAAAACAGGCGCAAGTGGTTGCCGGTTACCTTGAAAAAGCCTGGCTTGGTGATCGGTCGGTCGTGTTTGAGGCCAAGCTTGATACCGGCGCCAACAGTTCGTCGATTCATGTACCCGATTTCAAACCGGTCAAGCGCGACGGTCAGGAATGGATCACAATTGACATGACGAACAAGGCGGGTGAATCCTTTGTGCAGGAAGTTCCGGTCAAACGGTATGTAACGATCCGGCGCGCGGGGACGGCCAAAGTTGAACGGCCGATTGTTGTGCTTCGTATGTGCGTCGCAGGCAAGACTGCTGAATCAGAGTTCACGCTGGCTGATCGTACCGGTCAGAGTTTTCAGGTGCTTGTGGGACGCAAATTCCTGAAGGGCCGAATACTGGTTGATTCAGGCGAGAGTTATACCGGTAAAGATTCGTGCGCAGGAACTGAAGCCAAATCATGAAGAACACCCATGTTTATCTGCTTTCGTTGGCGCTGAGCTTGCTGGGCTTGCTGATCTTCGTCTGCAAGTTGGCCTTCACCGGTCTGCCACTGCTCCCCGGTGAAATGGCCACAGCCTGGAACGTCGAGCATCAGGTGCGGTTTACCGCCGATGGCGGGCCGGTCAAGGCCACGGTCAAGGTGTTGGCCAGTGACCTTGACCGAGCGATTGTCCAGGAGAGGGTCGTTGCCCAGCAGTACGGCCAGGCCCGTGGCCGCGATGAACATGGTAACCGGACCATTACGCTGACTACCCGTGACGCAGAAGGGGAGCAGGTCTTGTATCTGACCGCCCTGGTTCACAAGTATCGCGGCTTCGAGGAAGCGCCGTTGGTCATGCGTGCCGACGTGGCGATGACCGATGTCAAAGTGACGGGAGCGGCATTGATCGCCGCCAGGGAGTTGCTCGGCATTGCGGTGGCGCGATCGGCCGATAACCGTTCGCTGGTGACTTCCTTGCTGGGGCTTCTCGACGCCAATGTGTTGCGCGATGTGTTGGCAACGATATCCGGAGGCCGCAGCGATTTGCGGGCAAAGGTCGATACTGCGGTCGCTGTGCTTGCGGTACGCAACATTCCGGCTCGTCGTGTAACGGGTTTGATGCTCAAGGCCGGCAAGGCCAAACCTGACTTCACCTATTGGCTTGAAGTGCTTATCGATCAGCGCTGGGAGCCGTTTTCCGCGAGCAGTTCAAGTTCGGTCATCAACGCAGACCTGATGCCATGGTGGCGCGGTACCGGGCCACTGGTTGCGCTGGAAGGTGGCCATGCGCTTGAGTCGGATCTGTCCTTGGTCAGGGTTGAACAACGCGTCCTCGATCAGGTGCTCTCGGGTGACACGGCCGCGCCGATTGGCAATGAGTTTCTCAAGCTTTCATTGTTCGGGCTGCCGCTGGCAAGCCAGAATGTCTTCAGAGTGCTGATGGTGGTGCCGATCGGCATCCTGGTGCTGGTTCTTATCCGTAATGTCGTCGGCATCAAGTCGCTGGGAACCTTCATGCCAGTGCTGATTGCGCTGGCCTTGCACCAGACGCATGTGTTGTGGGGTGCACTCATCTTCACGCTGATCGTGGCGCTGGGCCTGCTGTTCCGTTTTTATCTCGAGCATCTGAAGCTCCTGCTGGTGCCCAGGCTGGCGGCCGTACTGACATTCGTCGTGTTGCTGATGGCCGTCATCAGCATCATCACCCACGCGCTGGGCTTCGTGCAGGGCTTGTCGGTAGCCTTGTTCCCGATGGTCATTCTGACCATGACCATCGAGCGTATTTCGGTTCTCTGGGATGAGCGCGGGGCCGGTGATGCGCTCAAACAAAGTGTGTCGAGTCTGGCCATTGCGATGCTGCTTTGCATCCTGATGTCATTCCCGCTGCTCGCCCATCTGTTCTTTACCTTCCCCGAACTGCATCTGATCACGATTTCGATCATGTTGCTGCTGGGTCGGTATACGGGTTACCGGTTGCTTGAGCTGCCCCGGTTTCGTGAGCTGGCCCGGGAGGCCGATTGATGTTTGCGCTACCTCATCATCTGTCCCGAAAAGGGATTATCGGGCTTAACCAGCGCAACGCGGGCATCATCCTGCCGTTCAATGACCGGAAAAAATATCCACTGGTTGACGATAAGGCCCAGACCAAGAAGCTGGCGATCGCCGCCGGTCTGGCGGTACCTGAGTTGTATGGCGATATCGCCTATGCCGGTCAGGTCAAGCAGTTTCCAAGCATTATCGAAGGCCATCGCGAGTTCGTAATCAAGCCGGCCCAGGGCGCCGGCGGCGACGGCATTATTGTCATCAAGAACCGTTTTGGTGAGTACTTCCAGAAGGCCAACGGGCAATTGGTCGATCAGGACACGCTGCTCTTTCACATTCAGAATGCTCTGGGCGGTGTGTTCAGCCTTGGTGGTCAACCCGACCGCGTGCTGATCGAATACTGCGTGCAATTTGACCCAGTGTTTGAACGCATCTCGTACCAAGGGGTGCCCGATGTCCGCGTCATCGTGTTTCTGGGTGTGCCGATCATGGCCATGGTGCGTTTGCCCACGAGAATGTCGGATGGGCGCGCCAATCTGCATCAGGGGGCTATCGGCACCGGCGTCGATCTGTCCTGTGGGCATACGCTGTCGGCAGTCTGGATGAACAAGGTGGTCGACCGCCACCCCGACACGCTGGAACCGGTCAGCGGTGTTCAGATCCCGCACTGGGATCAAATTCTGGACATCTCCGCGCGCACCTGGGAGCTCACCGGGCTCGGTTATCAAGGCGTGGACATCGTGCTCGACAAGGAGTTCGGACCCCTGATTCTCGAACTCAACGCCCGGCCTGGCCTGAACATTCAAATTGCCAACAAGGCGGGGCTGCAACCCCGTCTGGACAGCGTGCTGGCCCACCGCGATGAACTTGAAACGCCCGAGCAACGGGTGGCCTTTGCGCGCAAGCATTTTGCGGCCGGTGCACAGCCAAGCGTCTGACAACAAGGAAAGAACCATGAGCCTGAGCACCCAGCGACGTCGATTTCTGCAATCTTGTGGGGCGCTGGCGGTGGGCGGTCCGGCTGCGTTCGGGCAGGCTTTTGCTGCTGAACCTGCCGTCCTTGATCTGATCATCACCGGCGGTCATGTCATTGATCCGGCGAACGGTCTTGATGGACTGGCCGATATCGCGGTTCACAAGGGGCTTATTGCCCGCGTGGCACCGTCTCTGGCCGGCGTGACGGCGGCGCGCACGATCGATGCCAGCGGGCGCTTTGTGTGTCCGGGCCTGATCGACGCCCATGTGCATGTGGCCGATGGGATGATGCCGGTTTCGATGCCGCCCCGACTGGCCGGCATTCAGTCTGGTGTGACCACGATGGTCGATGCCGGTTCGACAGGGCAGCGCAATTACGATGCCTTTCGGCGTTACATTGTCCAGCCCGCTGATACCCGAATATTCACCTTGCTGAACATCGCGGCGACTGGCCTGGCGGTGCTCAATGAGTTGTATGTCGAACCCAGTCAGATCAGTGCCAAGCGGGCCCTGCGCGCCATTCGTGAAAATCGCGACCTGATTACCGGTCTCAAGGCGAGGGTGCGCGGCCGCCCCGAAACGCTGGAGCACGATATCGAGGCGATGAAAGTGGTGCGCGCGGTTTGCGACGAGGCCGGCTTGCCGGTGATGATGCACTGGACCAACGAGCCGGCGCTGCTCGATTGGTTGCGCCCGGGCGATACGATGACGCATCCGTTCAACCCCGACTATCTGAATCCAAGCGCAATAACGGCTGATGGCAAATTGTTTCCGACGGTGCTGGAGCTGAAAGATCGCGGCATTACCGTTGATCTTGCTCACGGCTCATCGTTCGACTGGAACAAGGCAGAAGCGGCGGCCGAGCAGGGCTGGTTTCCTGATGTGTTGTCTACCGATATGTTCTCGCGTTACTTCCGTCCCGATGGTGTAGTCGGCGATTTGCCGACGGTGATGTCGAAATTCCGCTTGCTCGGCCTGAGCATGGCGCAAGTGGTCGAAAAGACCACGTTGGCGCCGGCCAATCAACCCTCGGTGCCAGTCCCGGTGGGCACGCTGTCGGTGGGTGCCTTTGCCGACATCACGTTGCTGGAGGCCCGCCAGGGCAAGTTCGAGTTCGTCGACAGCCCACGCCTGCAAGCCACGCGCAGCGCCACCGAAAAGCTGGTTGCGACCATGACAATCAAGAGTGGCCGGGTTTACGAGTTGCCGGCCGCGAGTTGATCGGCAGTCTTTGAGGTGGCCTTTGAGGCGGCCGGACGGGCCTCGCGCTCGAGCCGGTTCGTCAGCCGCAAGGCCAGCGCAATGGCCACGATGCCCGATAGCGCGGCACCGGCCGATTGTCCGGCCAGCGCCCCCTGAGGACCGAACAAGGAAGCGCCCAGCCACACGAAGGGAAAGGTGCCCAGGGTTGCCTTGCTCCAGTTCATCGCGGTGGACCAGGTGGCCCGGTTCAGATTGTTGAACGTGGCGTTGGCGACAAATTGCGCACCATCGAACAAGTACATCACCGCGGTATAAGTACAGAAAAACCCGATCATCATCGCGGCGTCGCCGTCGACACCGAACACGGCAATGATGCGGCTCTGGGCCAGGAACAGAATCAAGGCCACCATCAACACGAAGCCCGAGCCAAACAGCACTGCATCGCGCACGGTCTGACGAACCCGATCGAGCCGACCGGCGCCGTAGTTCTGGCCAATGATCGGCCCGACCGCCCCCGACAATGCAAACACGACGCCAAAGGCCACCGGCAGCACCCGCGCAACAATTGCATAGCCGGCCACCGCACCATCGCCAAACCCGGCAATAGTGGCGGTGACATAGGCATTGCCGACCGGCGTGGCAATGTTGGTGACCATGGCGGGGAGCGCAATGGCCCGAATGGCTGGCAGTGACAGGCGCAGATCGCGCCATGACAACTGCAGCTTGAACGCTCTGACGCCATGGGATGAACCAAACACCATGCGCAGACCGATTATCGCCATCGCCAGACGCGCAAGCATCGTCGCGGTCGCCGCGCCCGCCACGCCCATGTCGAGGCCGAAAATCAACAACGGATCGAGCACCAGATTGACGCCGGCACCGATCAGCGTGATTGACATGGCCTTGTTGGCCTGACCGACAGCACGCATGACGCCGCTGCTGGTCATGCCAAGCATCAGTAAAACCATGGCTGGAATCACAATGCGCAGATACGTGGTGGCCAGATCGAGGGCACGATCATGCGCGCCGAGCCAGCCCAGTAAGGTCGGCACGAAATACCAGACCAGCGCCGACATCGGCAACGCGACGAGAATCGCGAACAGGTAAACCGCATTGATATGCCGGTTGGCCAGATCGGTTCGATTGGCGCCTATTGCACGCGCCACCAGCGCCGACATGGTGATCGCCATGGCAATGGCGATTGAGGTGGTGAAGAACAGGATGGAGCCGGCGTAGCCGATTGCCGAGGCCAATTCGACTTCACCGAGCAGGCTGAGGAAGAACATGTCGGCCAGATCGACGAGGAAAATGCTCATCAGGCCAAGGGCGGCCGTGAAGGTCATCACCGCGACATGTCGCATCGGTGGGCCGCTTACAAATCGGGGAGTAGTCAAGAGAGCATGCCGGTGGCAACTAACAGAGGATGGATCGGGGGGTCAGGGAGCGCAATCGAGACCTGAGTATAGGTGGCATATGATTGCGACGCGAAACCACCGAATAAGCAGGAGACTGGTATGAAAGAAACCAATAACAAGCGCTGGCAACATCGCCCCGAAGGATCGACCTGGGGCGATTTTGGCGACGATGATCAACTGGGCAGGCTGAATCTTATTACGCCTGAGAAAGTGCTTCAGGGCATTGCCGAAGTCAAGCTGGGCCGTACCTTCTGCCTGAGCCTGCCGCTCGATCTGCCCGGCGGCAATTTTCTCAATCCCCGTCGGCATCCGCCCCGGCTGCAGCCCACGCGCGCCGGGCACACCCCGCGCTGGATGTATCAGGTCGGCGACGATGTGGAAGGCGCTACCGATGTGATCAACGATGATGTGGCCGTCATCCATCTGCAGTACTCGAGCCAGTGGGACAGCTTTGCCCATGCCGGCAGTGTGTTCGATGTCGATGGCTCGGGCGTGCGCCAGCCGGTGTTCTACAACGGCTATCGGGGTGGCGTGGAGTTGCCGCAAGCCAGCGCCGAGGGCGACTGGTACAGCAGCGGGGCCAAGCGCCTGGGCATCGAGAACTTTGCCACCCATGGGATTCAGGGCCGTGCCGTGATGATCGACCTGCATCACCACTTCGGTGATGAGCGGGTGGCGGTCGGCTACGAGCAACTGATGCGCATCCTTGAGCAGGACAAGGTTGTGGTTGAAAAAGGTGACATGGTGTTGCTGCACACTGGCTTTGCCAGCCAGTTGCTGCGCTGGGCCGGCAAACCCGATCCGGAAGCGATCCACAAAATCTGTCCGGTACTCGACGGGCGCGACCCGAAGTTGCTGCAGTGGATTACCGACACCGGTGTGGCGGCGCTCATTGCCGACAACTACGCGGTTGAAGATACCGGACAGATTTTGTGGAT
>CAXBNM010000057.1:0-17652 GCA_963976885.1 uncultured Burkholderiaceae bacterium | reverse complement strand
CGCCGCGCCACTGGCTGCCGCCCCGGTTCGTCGTGTCCCCACGTCCATTCCGCAGAAAACCACGGAATCCACCCCGGGCGTGATGGAAATGAAAGACCCGGCACCGGTCGCCTCCGGGCAGGAATACGACGACTGGATCTTCCGCTGGGATGGCAGCCGCAAGAAGCTGGTCTTTACGCTCTACAACAGCCAGGACGGCCGCAAGGCACGCAGCTTTGCCTGGGTCCACAACCAACTCGACAGCAGCGCGCCCAGCCCGACCAACATCGTGCTGGCCAAGGATGACTCCGCCAAACAGGTGTTGATCATCGCCTGGCCCGGTGAAAACTCGCAATACATCACCGTGATCGATCCGCTGATCAACGAAGAGCCGATCTGCGAAATCGAAACCATGAGCAAGGCCGATTCGGGCTGGGGTTACGAAATCAACGGCGACCGGCTGTTTCTGACCGGCCTGAAGGCCAATGAGGCCAAACCGGGCGAACTGGTCGAATTTCGCCGAGCCTGCTGATTACCGCTGCAGCTCTTTGAGCCCTGATGCGGCGCCCGCCGGCGCCGCCTGACCCTGCCATCGTGTGAACATTTCCGACAACCTTAAAGCAAGTATTACAGCGCGGCTCAAGTCGTTTGACCGTGCCCCTCAAGCAGCAAGCGACAACCCTGATCTGAAGCGTGCAGCGGTGGTTCTGGCCATTACCGACACCGGCTTTGGTGCCGACCTGCCCGGCCTGCCCACGCATGCGCAATGGCAGCACGGTGCTGCGCTCCTGCTGACGCGACGCTCGAGCCGACTGCGACGCCACGCCGGCCAGTGGGCGTTGCCGGGCGGACGTCTGGACGCCGGTGAAACAACGCGCCAGGCAGCGCTGCGCGAACTGCAGGAAGAGATTGGCCTGAGCTGCGCGCCCGACGCGGTGCTGGGTTGCCTTGATGATGTCGTGACCCGCTCCGGCTATGCGATGACACCGCTGGTGGTCTGGGCCGGTGCGGCCGCCGACCTCGTCCCCAACCCCGATGAAGTGGCCAGCATCCATCGCATTCCCGTCACCGAACTGATGCGTGACGACGCCCCCATCCTGACCAGCATCGACCACAGCGATCAACCGGAGTTACGCATGCCCGTGGGGCAGAGCTGGATTGCCGCCCCCACCGCCTCGGTGCTCTACCAGTTTCGCGAGGTCTGTCTGTTAGGCCGCGCCACGCGGGTTGATCGCTTCGAGCAGCCCCGCTTTACATGGCGTTAGCGCGCCTCGAGCGATAGATGCCGCTGCGGTTGCGCTTGCTCAGCACCAGTTGCCAGAGCTGGCCTTGGCGCGAACGGAAATAGCCCGCGCAACTGAGCAGATAAAAGCGCCACATGCGATAGAACAACTGGTCATACCGACCTTTCAGCGTCGGCCAGGCGGCGTCAAAACGCTGCCACCAAGCCATCAGCGTCGGGTCATAATCGGCGCCAAAGTTGTGCCAGTCTTCGATCACGAAGCGGTCATTGAGCGCAGTGGCCAGCTCTGCGGCTGAAGGCACCTTGCCGTTCGGAAAGATATACCGCTCGATCCAGGGGTCAACGGTGCGAAGCGTTTTGTAGTTGCCGATCGTGTGCAACAAAAACAAGCCGTCATCGCGCATCACGCGCAACGCGGTATCGAGATAGATACCGTAATTCTTGGGCCCGACGTGTTCGAACATGCCCACCGAAACCACTTTATCGAACAAGCCCTCCACATCGCGATAGTCGACCAGATCGATACGCACCGGCAAGCCTTTGCAGCGCTCACGGGCCAGATGCTGCTGCTCTCTCGAGACGGTAATCCCCACCACTTCGACGCCGTAGTTGACCGCCGCGTGCTGGGCCAGCCCACCCCAGCCACAACCGATTTCCAGCACCCGCTCGCCCGGTTTGAGCTCCAGCTTGCGGCAGATCATGTCGAGCTTGTGCTGCTGGGCCTGCTCAAGGTTGTCGGCGTTTTCCCAGTAGCCGCACGAATAACTCATGGTCGGGTCGAGCATTGCGGTAAACACATCGTTACCGATGTCGTAATGCCGCTCGCCCACCTGAAACGCGCGCTGCCGGCTCTGCATGTTGAACAAGCGCTCGCGCAACGCCTCGCCGAGCAGCATCAGGCGGGCCCAGCCGCCCAGATGCTCGTCCACATTGACGCTCAGCAAGCGGTGCAACAGTTCGTCGAGTGCTTCGCAATCCCAGAGCCCGTGCATATAGCTTTCGCCAAAACCGAGCGAGCCCTCGGCCAGAATGCGCGAATAGACTTCGGGGTCATGAACCTGGATGTCCCAGGGTTCAGGGCCATTGAACTGGACCCCGGCGTGCTCGGCCAGATTGCGGAGCGCTGGCGGCGGCTCCGGGCGTCCAGGCCCCTTTGAGGGCGGGGCAAGGGGTTTGCTGCGATGCTGTTCAAGCTTGAAGGGCTGCATACAGGCCTCCTGTCTCGAGTCGGCAACGACCAGCGCGGTTTTACCTAACCGGTGATGCCAATATCCCAAACAACGAATTCATTGTCACCGAGTCCGAGCAACTCACTCTTGGAATGAGCCCCCGACGCGGTGGCCAACATCAGCTGGAAAATTTCTTCACCCATCTGGGCAACGGTATGAGAGCCGTCGACAATGCGACCACAGTTGATGTCCATGTCTTCTTCGAGACGTTCGTACATCGGTGTGTTGGTGGCCAGTTTCAGACTCGGCACCGGCTTGGCACCAAACATCGAACCGCGGCCGGTGGTAAAGCAAATAATATTGGCGCCACCGGCAATCTGGCCGGTCGCCGACACTGGGTCATAGCCCGGCGTGTCCATGAATACCAGACCCGGCGTCGTGACCTTCTCGGCGTAACGATAGACATCCATCAACGGGCCAGTGCCGCCCTTCATGGCCGAGCCAAGCGACTTTTCCATGATGTTGGCCAGCCCACCGGCCTGATTGCCCGGACTTACCTTGCCGTTGATCTGCACATCGCGCCCCGGCGCATAGACGTCTTTCCACCAGCGGATCCGGTCGATCAGCTTGCGGCCGACCTCCTCCGAAACGGCGCGGCGCGTCAACGTGTGTTCAACGCCGTAAATTTCCGGGGTTTCGGACAGGATGGCGGTGCCGCCATGCCGGACCAGCAGATCCACCGCAGCGCCAAGCGCCGGGTTGGCGGTGATTGACGAAAAGCCATCCGAGCCGCCGCATTGCAGGCCAACCGTCAGATGACTGGCCGGAACCGTCGTGCGGGTTACGTCATTGGCTTCGGCCAGCATCGCCTGCACGGCCGCAACGCCGGCCTCAATGGTTTTGCGCGTACCGCCGGTGTCCTGCATCGTGAAGCTGTGCAGGAGCGGGCCGGTCTCCAGACCGGTTTCATCGAGCAAGGCCGAGACCTGGTTGCGCTCGCAGCCCAAGCCCACGACCAGTGCCGCGGCCAGATTCGGGTGCCGTGCAAAACCGGCAATCGTGCGGCGCAGCAAGTCGATCGGTTCACCCGAGGCTTCCATCCCGCAACCGAGCGAATGGCTGAATGCCACCACCCCGTCAATATTCGGGTAAGCGGCCAGTCGCTCCGGCGTGAACCAGTCGGCGATTCTGCGCACCACGGTGGCCGAGCAGTTTACGGTTGAGCAGATACCAATGTAGTTTCTGGTGGCAACGCGACCATCGCGTCGCACGATGCCTTGAAACGTGGCCCGCTCGGCCTCCGGAATCATCTCTACCGGACGATAATCACTCGCGTAGGCATAGTCGCGGTCGAAGTCTTTCATCACCACGTTATGGCTATGCACCAAGGTGCCCGGGGCGATATCGGCAGTGGCGAAACCGATGACGGTGTTGTACTTGCGAATGGGCTCACCGCTGGCAATGGCGGTGCGGGCAATCTTGTAACCGGCCGGTACCTGGCTGCGGCTACGCAAGCCGGCATCACCCAGCACCGATTCACCAAGGCCAATGTCTCTGCGGGCAACGACGACATTGTCTTGCGGATGCAGGGCGAGCGTCGCCCCTTCGGTTTTATCGGTTGTAGCGGGGTGATTCATTGTGAGCAAAATCCTGAAGCATGAAAAGCGCGCAGCGGGGGGACGCTGCCTGATGCCGCAGTATCGCGCCCTCATGTTTGACCGGTCAAGGCAACATCGGCCAAGAACGGTATGCTCAGCGTGTTGGCGGGCCTTTTAGTTCCACAACGTTACCTTCCGGATCATTCAGATACATTGACGGCCCCTCGCCCTGGGCACCAAAGCGGTTGACGACTTCCCCCGGCGTCACGTCATGCGCCGTCAAATGCGCCGCAATCTGCGCAGTGTCAAACGGATCGACACGAACACAGAAATGATCCATGTTGCGCCCCTCGGCCGCTGGCGCGCGTCCGCCCCGGCGACCGAGTTCGCCGTCCACCCGCACAAGGTCGATCAGCGAGCGCCCGGCACGCAACTGAATCAGGCCGAGCGAGTCCTGACGGCGGGCGATCGTGCAGCCCAACACCCCGCAGTAGAAGTCCAGCATGGCCTGTTCATCACTGATGCGCAGCACCACGTGATCCAGTTCCTGAAGATGAATCATGCCGCTTCACCCTGTCTGTTGCTGAGTCGTTCAGTCTGCATCAATCGCGCGCGGCACGCCAAAGGGCCCGTGGTCGCAATCGGTGCCCGATGCCGAATCAGCGACAATGCTCCGCCCTGACCTGATTTTGATTGAGCAACGGCATGACTGACACCACCATCCCTGACGGCTTTACCCCCATCGCCATGCGCGCCAACCCCTTTGTCGATCCACTCGGCCCTCTCTATGGCCGGCGTGATGGCGATGGCATTGTGGTGGGCTTGCGTATCGAAGAACGCCATTGCAACCCGGGCGGTTTCTGCCACGGTGGCATGCTGATGACGCTGGCTGACATGCTTCTGATCTACAACAGCAATACACAATCGGGGATTCGCCAGTTCATGCTCACCGTCAACCTGACCGGTGACTTCATTGGCCCGGCCCCGCTGGGCAGTTGGCTGGAGGGTCACGCCACGATGCTGCGCGCCTCGCGCAACATGATTTTCACCAACGGCATGTTCACCGCCGACGGCGAACCGGTGCTGCGCGTCAACGGTATCTTCAAACCGACCGGCCAGGCCAATGACATGTTTACGGGCGATTCGCTGCTCGCGGCCAAAGAAGACAACCTTGCCAGATAGTCGGCGCTGACCGAATATTGCGCAGGCCAGCCCTCGAAAAAAATCGATGCGCTGCAGCGCAGCAATTCAGATCTAGCCCTAATTAGGTAGCTTGGTGCATACCGACTCCCGCAATTTGATGTGAGCTACAAACCCACAACCGGCTTGTCAAGCACGCGATCCGTAACGGGTTTCAGATTTGGCATTAATTCACTCAAAATGCCTTTCAGTCAGTGCAATAATAGTACGCCCGTACCACGGGTCTTGCTCACTACAACAACGTAGCCATCAGCCAGTTGCCAACCACAAGGCAATCGGTCCGGGCTCATTCGGGATCAAAATTGCTTTTCAGAAACGTGAAGCCGTCGGACCTCGACGAATGCATCGCCTTATTGCGCTCGGACGGCGGTTGCCAGGCAGGGGATAACATCTGGGAAGCCTTGCCCGAACTCTGGCTGCAAATGCTTGCCGACGAGCAGTTCGCGTCCTTTCAGGTTTTTGTTGAACCCGAAGACGGCCGCGAAAAAATCGTCGCCTTTCGCTCCTCGGTCTTTCTGAACGAAGCCTTCGCACGCGCCTATCGTCAGCATCCGTTCCGCCAGACCGGCATGGCCATCTGGCGGCAAACGCTTAATGGTGAATCGCCCGTACTGACGCGGCGCGAAATTGCCCGCGCCAATTCATTGTCGCGACTGTCGCTTGGCGTGACGCACTGGGTCACTCGCCACCGCGACCCGCGCCATCCTGAAACCATGAACATCCTGGCGCTGGTGCCGGCCGCCTGGCAACGCGGCCACGGCGGCTACCGATTATACGAAGTATTGTTCTATGAAATGTTCTATCCCGAAGCCGCCGCAATCATGAGCAACATCGGCTACAAGCATTACAAGCTTGCCACCGACACGACCCCGGGCGCAGTGTTTTACTGGCCACACGACAGCTCAGCGCTCGGCTCGGCCGCGCTGGTCCCGGCCATCTCCATCGCCTGCCCCGCCCCGCGCTTCTTTTTTACACCGGCTCAGAAACGCCTGATCTCGGCGGCGCTTGATGGCTTGCGCGATCGCGAGATCGCGGCCAATTTCGGTATTCGCTACGACACGATTCGCCAGTCGTGGCTGGCCATCTACAAGCGGGTTGACGACGTCAGCCCAGGCATTCTGTCCAGCGTACCGTCGTCCGACGGACGACGCGGCGACGAGAAAAGACGCGTGCTGCTCGAATACATTCGGCAGCATCTCGAAGAGCTGCGCCCCTTCGACCCGAAGCTGGTCTGAGCGTGACCGGCGGACGCTGCCGCCTTCATGTCGCTGGCACACCCTGCGTGACCATGATTGCAAACGCCTGATTGCGTGCCGTATCCGCAAGCATGCCGAAGCGGCCGGTTTCACCGAAATGGCCGGAGCTCATATTCGTTTTCAACAGCAACAGTTGCGTGTCGCTGCGCAACGCCCGGTGTCTGGCGACCCACTTCGCGGCCTCCCAATAGGTCACTCGCGGATCCGACACGCCACAAGTCACCAGCATTGGCGGATACGGCCGGGCCTGTACATTGTCATAAGGTGAATAAGCGGCAATATCATCATAGGCTTGCGCACTTTCAATCGGGTTACCCCATTGCGACCACTCGCCTGGCGTCAACGGCAATGAAGCATCGCAGATGGTGTTGAGCACGTCGACAAAAGGCACATCGGCAATAGCGCCGCCCCATAAATCGGCCGGCGCGCGATTGAGCGCCGCGCCAACCAGCAACCCACCGGCCGACGCCCCTTCAATGACGATACGTCCGCGTCCGGTATAGCCGGCCTCAATCAGGTGCTCGCCCACCGCAATGAAGTCATCGAAGCTGTGAGTCTTGCCGCCAAAGCGCGCCGCTTCATACCAGGCGCGGCCCTTTTCCTGGCCACCGCGAACATGCGCAATGGCGTAGATGAAGCCACGATCAACAAGTGACAGGCGGCTGCTGGAAAACGACGCCGGCATCGAAGCACCATAGGCGCCATAGCCATAAAGCAGCGTCGGCGCCGAACCATCAAGCGGTGTGTCGCGATGATGCAGCAAGGTCACCGGCACCTGCGCACCATCGGGCGCGCTGGCATGAATGCGCACGGCCCGGTAGTCGGCGGGTTCATGGCCGGCCGGAATGCGGCGCGTTTTAAGCAAGGTGCGCACACCGGTTTGCAGATCATGCGCGTAGATCTGCGGCGGCGTGGTGGGCGACTCATAGCCATAGCGGAAAACCTGCGCGTCGTACTCAAGTTCGGGCTGCATCGACAACGCATAGGCCGGCTCATCAAAACCGAGTTCCTGCATTTCGCCGGTGGTATCCATCGCCACCAGACGCGGCAACGCGTCTTCGCGCGCCATCCACAACACCCAGTCTTTATACGCGGCAATCGACAACAGCATCCGGCCGGGTTGGTGAGCAATAAGGTCGCGCCAGTGCGCACGCGAGGGCGTCGCTACCGGGGCTTGCATGATCTTGAAATCGGTCGCGCCATCGGCATTGGTCAGAATCAGAAAGCGCCCTTCCTGATGCTCAACGTCGTATTCGAGTCCTTCGGTGCGCGCTTCGACAAGTGTTGGCTCGGCCTCCAGATCGTCGCAGGCAATGAAGCGAATCTCGGACTGATCGTTCATGTGAATGCCGATGAACACGTAGGCCTGCGAGCGTGCGGTCCAGACCGAACAGAAAAAGCGCGGATCGGTTTCATCATGCACCAGCACATCATTGGCCGGATCGTCACCAAGCCGGTGTCGATACACCCGACTTGGGCGGTGCTGATCATCCACCCGCGTATAGAACACCACCTGTGCCGAGCCCCAGGTCACGTCGCCCACATCATCGATGGTTTCCAGATCACGCCCGGTGGCCAGATCGCGAATATGCAAGCGGTAGTATTCCGAGCCGTTGTTGTCAGCGGTCCAGGCGAGACAGCGATGATCGGGACTATGTTCAACATCGCCCGCGGCAAAGTAGTCCTGATCGGCAGCCGCCTCGTTGAGATCAAGCAAGACCTGCTCGGCTCCGCCAGCACCGGGTCGGCGCAAATACACGGGATGCTCATCATCGCCACGATAGCGCCGGAAATACGCCCAGTGCCCCGCGCGCATCGGCACCGATTCATCATCGCGTTCAATGCGCGACTTCATCTCGGCAATCAGGGTTTGCTGCAAACCTTCGGCGGCTTGCATCTGCTGCTCATACCATTGATTCTCGGCCTCAAGATAGACCCGGATGTCGCTGGGCAATTGGGCCGGATCGCGCACGCAGGCCTGCCAGTTTTCGGCACGCAACCAGGCGTACTCATCGACGCGGCTGCGCGCGTGGGTGTGCAGCGTTATCGGGTGACGGGCGGCAACTGGCGGATTGGTCATAACGGCAACATTCTCTTGAGAATTCGGAATCAAATTGGGGCAAAACACATTCCTGACGCACCATGATGCAGCAATTGGAAACTAGCCCATCAGTATGGTGTCATTGAAGCACGAGGTCGGCTAAGCTGTACTCATCCGCACCCCGAGACAAGCAAGTTCATGCACGTGACCAATGCGCTGAAGATCCCGATCATTCTCGATTTGGAAGCCTCCGGATTCGGCTCCGGCAGCTACCCGATCGAAGTCGGCATTGCGATCCGGTCCGACAAGCGCTTCAGCAGCCTCATCAAGCCGGTACGGGCCTGGCGCCACTGGGACGCCGCGGCCGAAGCGCTGCACGGCATCTCGCGCGAACTGCTGCTGGCCCACGGTAAATCAGTGTCGGTCGTGGCCGGCGAACTGAACAAGTTACTGCACGACAAAACCGTCTTCTCTGATGGCTGGGTGGTCGATAAGCCCTGGCTGACCCAATTGTATTTTGAGGCCGGCATGAGCATGAGCTTCAACCTCAGCCCCATCGAACTGATCATGACCGAAGCGCAAACTGAAATCTGGGATGCCTGCAAAACCCAGGTTCGGGCGCAATTGCCGGCCGTTCGCCATCGCGCCAGCCATGATGCATGGATCATTCAGGAAACCTATCTGCGCTCGCGCCGTCAGCTGGCCTCGGCAAGTCGCTTGCCCCGCTGAGCCAGTTTCACCAAACCGGCGCGCTATCATCGCGGTCCTGAATTTTTTTGCGAGTCCGTCATGGCAGACCCCATTCTCGACCCTGCGCGCCTTGCCGATCTGCTGGCCGCCATTCTGGCCAAAGACGGCTGCGCCGAAGCGGAAGCACGCATCGTTGCCGATCATCTCGTTGAAGCCAGCCTGCGCGGCCATGACAGTCATGGCGTGATCCGGCTCACGCGCTATCACCAGTGGTTGCAGACCGGCCAACTCAAAGCCAATCAGGCGCTGCGCCATCTGTCCGACAGTGGCACGATGCTGCATCTGGATGGCCAGTCCGGCATGGGCCAGCGGCTGGCCCTTGAGGCGACCGATCTTGGCATCGAACGCGCCCGCGAACATGGGCTGTGCATCATTGCATTACGTCAGGCTGGCCACATTGGCCGCCTTGGCGCTTATGCCGAGCAAGCCTGCGCGGCCGGCATGGTCAGTATTCAGTTCGTGAACGTGGGCGGCTCGCGACTGGTAGCGCCCTTCGGTTCATCGCAACGCGCCATCTCGACCGCGCCGATAGCCATCGGCGTCCCCAACCCGGCTGGCGAAGACTTCATTCTCGATTTCGCCACCTCGATGGTGGCCGAAGGCAAGGCGCTGGTCGCTGGCCGCGGCGGCAAGCCGCTGCCCGAAGATTCGTTGATTACAGCCGAAGGCGTGCGCACGACCGATCCGCGCGCGCTGTATGGTGATTCGCTCGACAGCGCCGTACCGAACCCTCGCACCGGCCCCGGCGCCTTGCGCACGATGGGTGAGCACAAAGGCTCAGGTCTGGCGCTGGCTTGCGAATTGCTGGCCGGCGCACTGACCGGCAATGGCACCAATGGCCCCGGCGATCATCCGTACGGCAATGGGCTGTTGTCCATCATCGTGCGTCCCGACCGGCTCGACGATGGCCATGGCTTTGGCCGGGAAGTGGCCGAGTATCTGAGTTTCGTCAATGGCGCCCGGCCCGAGGCCGGTGTTGATCAGGTCTTGATTCCTGGCGACCCCGAACGGGCCCGGCGGGCGGCACGCCTGACCGGGCTGCCGGTGCCCGAACCGGTCATCAGCGACATCGAGGCCCTGGCCGACACGCTGGGCCTGGCCGCGATGAAAGCCGGTCTACGACTCTGATTGAGCCGGTTTGAGCGAGGCGGGTCCGGCCTCTTCGGACTCGTCATTCTTGCCCGTGAACTCGGACCATCCCGACCAGGCCACGATGAACAAGGTGATGATGATCAGCACCAGCGCAATCGGATGCTCGGTCGGGCTGAAAAACGCAAGAAAACTACCGTCGGTGAGCAACAAGCCCTGCCGCAGGCTTTCCTCAAAGATGGGCCCCAGCACCAGACCGATGACGACCGGCGCAGTTGGCACCTTGCACAGACGAAACACCAGCCCAAGTACGCCGAACGCCAGGCTGATGTAAACGTCGAACATCCGGCCCGAAACGCCATACGAGCCAACGATCGACAACACCATTACGCCGGCGAGCAACAAGGGCTCGGGGATGCGCAAAATACGGGTAATGAGTGGCGCACACAACGCGCCGGTGATGAACATCAGAATATTGCAGACGATCAGCGCGACGAACACCGCGTTCATCACATCCGGATTATCGGCAAACAGGCGCACGCCGGGCTCGATGCCCTGAATGATCAGCGCCGACATCATTACCGCAGTAATCGGATCGCCCGGAATGCCCAGCGCCAGCGTCGGCACCAGGGCACCACCGGTAACGGCATTGTTCGAAGCCTCGGAGGCGATCAGGCCTTCAGGCTCACCCTTGCCGAAATTGTCACGAAAACGGCCCGAGCGCTTGGCTTCGGAATAGGCAATGAACGACGCCGTCGACGCGCCGGTGCCCGGCAAAATACCGATGAAGGTGCCAAACATCACACTCTTGAGCAGCGTCTTCCAGCGCAGCAACCATTCACGCAACGGCGCCATTTTGAAACCAATGGCAGTTCCTGCCATATCGATGCCGCCGTGCTTTTGCGCAATACGTGAAAACACTTCACCAAAGGCAAACAAGCCGACCACCACGGGAATCAGCGAAAAGCCCCCGCTCAGTTCGAACGAATCGAAATCAAAGCGGACCGAACCGGTCATCGGATCGGTGCCCACCAAAGCCAGAAACAAACCGAACACACCAGCCATCAGGCCTTTGAGCATGCTGCCGCGTGACACCCCGGCAATACAGGTCAACGCCATCGCGATCAGTGCAAAGGTTTCAATGGCACCAAAGCGCAACGCAAACTGCGCCAGTTGCGGCGCCATCACGATCAGCACCACCGTTGAGAACAAGCCACCAATCAACGAAGCCGTCGTCGACCAGCCAATGGCCAGATCGGCTTTGCCCTGCTGGGTCATCGGAAAGCCGTCCAGCACGGTGGCCGCCGATTGCGGTGTGCCTGGCGTGTTGATCAGAATGGCCGACAGCGAACCGCCATAAACCGATGAGCAATAGATGGCCAGCATCAGGGCAATGGCCGGGATCTTGTCCATGCCAAAGGTGAATGGCAAGGCAATGGTGATGGCCAGTACCGAGCCCAGGCCCGGCAAGGCGCCCACGATCATGCCAAACAAGGTCCCCGCAAGCATCGCGGCAAGTGTGGCGGGGTCCAGTAATGTCCAGAGAGCGGCGGTGAGCTCGTGCACTTGTTACATCCTTGTAAACCAGGGTGAAACCGGTAGAGAAATGCTCAGCAAATGCACAAACGTATACCAGGTGATCAACGGAAACAGCACCGCCACCACCAGCAACACGACAGGCTTGCGAAAGCCGAGCAGCGCCACAAACAGCGCCATGAACGGTATGGAGGCGAACAGAAAGCCCAGGTAATTGATGGCCGCCGCATAAAAGGCGACCAGCACCAGACTGCCGATCAGCTTGGGCCAGTTCTGCGCCTCGGCCGGTACGGTCCAGGACTTGAACGAGCGCACCAGCAGCGCCACGCCAATAATGACCCACAGCCCGAGCATGATGCGCGGGAAGAACGCCGGATCAAAACCGGAATCCTGCAATTTGTCGGCCTGATATTTCGGCCGGGAGGTTTCCCACCAAAGCAGTCCGGCCACGCCAAGCATGCCCAGACTGAACAACATATCCCGAAAACCCTGGCGCATTACAAGTCGCTCCATGTCGGGCCTGTCACCAAGCCCGGGCATTTCGTTTCAGTCAACAAGATACAGGTTGCTCAGTCTTTCTTGAGCAGGCCGGCGGAACTGAGCAATTCACGATTGCGGTCGTAGTCACCACGCGCGAACTTGCCAAAGGCTTCGATGCCCATCGGATCGATGATGACCTTCAGCTTGTCCATGGCTTCGATGACGCCCGGATCTTTGAGGCTCTCTTGTAGCGCCGCCGCAAGTTTGTCGATCACCGCCTTCGGCGTTCCCTTGGGTACGAACACGCCACTCCAGTTGGCCATGCTGAAATCGATACCGGATTCGATCATGGTTGGCGTGTTCGGGTACTCGGGCAATCGCTCGGGCGACCAGCTCACGATTGGATTCAGATCGTATTTCGGAATGACCTGGGCTTGCTCGGAGAACAGATCCACTTCGCCGCCAAGCAGTGCCTTGACCGCATTGGATGATCCTTTGTACGGAATGTGCTTGCTCTCGATGCCAGCAGCTTTGTCGAGCGCCAGAATTGCAATGTGCGGCAGCGTGCCAACACCCGAAGAACCGAACTTGAGCTGACCGGGGTTGGCCTTGGCGCCGTCGATGACGTCCTGCAGGGTTTTGTACTTGGATGACTTGGGCGCCATCATCACGACTTGCGTGATGGCAATTCGTCCCACCGGCTCAAATGAATCGATGTCGTACGGAATCTTGCGCAAATGTGGTTGGGTTGTCAGCGGACCGGTCGGCGTAAACAGCACGGTATAGCCGTCAGGCTTGGCTCGTGCAGCCTGAGCGGTGCCAATAGTGCCGGCGGCGCCAGCAATGTTCTTGATGACAATATCCGCACCAAGGCTCTTGGCGAATGCCGGTTGCACCGCACGCGTCACGAGATCGGTGGCACCACCAGCGCCCCAGGCCACGATGACTTCAACCGGCTTTTCCGGATATTCGGCGCGCGCCTGCTGGGTCTGAAAAGTGAGCGCAACAGCACTGGCGAGCAGTGAGGCCGTAACGATGGAACGGGTTTGGGTCTTGAAGCTCAAGTTGGTCTCCTCCGTGAGTGACTAATTACCGGCGATGCAGCGAGATGGATTCAAGCCTGCCTGGGCAGACCGTTCAACATCCGAACAGCGCTCGGTACCACTCTGATTGATTTTGTCTTCAGGCAACTGCAAGGCCCGAAGTTCATTGCGACGCCGATAATACCCCTAAAAGTGGCAGGCAAGGCAAACGCTTGCACTCGCCAAGCATGCACTGCCGAGCAGCATGCCTTAATCCGGCCCCGAGACCCGTAGTGAATCGCCTGGCGAAACAAGGTTGACAATTTGACAGCGCCACCCCCTTCACAGCAATGCGTGGAGGCTCCCTTATCGACTCACCAGATCAGGGCGAGATTGGCTATCCGCTTGCGCCGTTCGGTCGATCCGGTTGACGGCGTACTGCCGCGATGTCGATCGCGTGCCGCCGACTCTGAGGTCAGACTCGGCGGCACGCGTTCACGGCAAGCACCCCGGACAGGCTAATCTTTCTTGAGCAAACCTGCCGAGCCAAGCAAGTCGCGATTGCGCTTGTAGTCAGCCAGCGCGAACTTGCCAAAGGCTTCAGGTTCCATCGGATCGATGATGACCTTCAGCTTTTCCATGGCCGCCATCACGCCCGGATCGGTCAGACTCTTTTGCAGCGCGTCGGAGAGTTTCTTGATGACCGGCTTCGGCGTACCTTTGGGAACAAACACACCGCTCCAGTTAGCCATGCTGAAGTCGAAGCCCGATTCAATCAGGGTCGGTGTATCAGGGTATTCCGGCAGACGTTCAGGCGACCAGCTCACGACCGGATGCAGATCGTATTTTGGAATCAACTGTGCCTGATCGGAGAAAAGCTCTACTTCGCCGCCAAGCAGGGCTTTGACAGCATTGGCCGAACCCTTGTACGGAATGTGCTTGCTTTCGTTACCGGTTGCCATATCGAGCGACAGAATCGCAATGTGCGGCAAGGTACCCACACCGGTCGACGCAAACTTGAGCCCACCCGGGTTGGCCTTGCCCGCGTCGATGACATCCTGCAAGGTTTTGTACGGGGTCGTTTTCGGCGTCATCATCACAACCTGCGTGATGGCAATACGGCCGACCGGATCAAATGAATCGATGTCGTAGGGAAGCTTGCGCAAGTGCGGCTGAGTCGTCAGCGGACCGGTTGGCGTGAACAAGACGGTATGACCGTCGGGCTTGGCGCGCGCAGCCTGCGCGGTGCCGATTGTCCCCGCCGCACCAGCGATATTCTTGACAACAATATCGGCACCGAGATTTTCTGAGAATGCCGATTGCACCGCCCGTGTGACAAGGTCGGTGGCGCCGCCAGCGGCCCAGGCAATGATGATTTCGACGGGCTTGTCCGGATATTCGGCTCGCGCCTGTTGGCTCTGCAAGCTGAGCGCAACAGCGCTGGCGAGCAATGAGGCCGTAACAATAGAACGGGTTCGAGTCTTGAAGCTCAAGTTAGTCTCCTTCGTGAGTGATATGTGCCAGTTGTCATGGGGGCTACGCCTGTCTGATGACTGACTTGCCAACCCCCACCATGCAACCGGTCTCACTCTGATTGGTTTTGTCCCGGCCCAGACAACAGACCGATGAGTGAAGCGCAATCGATAGTATCCCGATTCACAGCCAGCAAGGCAAACGCTTGCACGCCCGCGGCCGGCACTGCCCGAAGCGCCCGCTCAGACCGGTCGCAGCGCCCCATACGGAGCAGCCGGCAAGACGGCCTCGATCGCATCACCGGCACTCACCCATCCGCCGCAATGCACAACGGCCATCACGCCCGCCTTGCGAATCAGCTCGCCATTGACATCTCGGGCGAGCAATTCGCGCAGCAAGCCGGCTTGAAACCTGTCGATCTGCACGCACGGATTACGCAGCCCGGTGACTTCAAGCACGACATGCTCGCCCAGTTGCAGGCGGGTGCCGGTGGGCAGCGCCAGCAAGTCGATACCGTGCGTAGTGATGTTTTCACCGAGTGCGCCCGGGGCGACATCAAAATTTCTGTCGGCAAGCAGCGCAAGCATCTCAGCCGCTAAAAGATGGACCTGACGCAAATTGGGCTGCGTCGGATCGGCCTTGACCCGCGAGCGGTGCTGCACCGTCGCGCCGCAATGGGCGTCACCACGCACCCCGAGTCCGGCGATCAGTTCGATCTGTCCGCATACGGCTTTACTGAATTGATGGTGCGCACTGGCACTGACCGCAACAACGGCACCGCCCGGTTTTGGTTGCATGGCTGACTCCGCTTGCATGGATACCTCGAACCCTGGTCGATGAAGCGGACAAGGGGATGACATTCACTTGATGCATTGCACAGCAACAACAGTGGTCGGGAGCCTTCCCGGCAGCAGTGAATAAGGCCAGACGTGCGGACCGACAGCAGCCAGGGCTTTTCTATCTGTTATCGCCAGGAGCCTGGATCGACACAGTAAAAGCGAGTCAGCGCACGATAGAGTTCGCCGTGCTCGTTCTTGAGGCGATCGGGCTTTTCAAAGAAGGTTTCGCTGGCCACCGCAAAGAACTCCACCGGGTCCTGGGCGCCGTAGTCATCAAGCAGACTGGGTTCGCCACGCGCCAGATGCTCGTGCAGTTTTTCAAATTCGTCGCTGAACACCGCCGCCCAGGTGGCCGCCTGCTCGCGATCACGCAGTACCGGCGCACCATTGGAGGCCCCGCTTTCATGATCGAGTTGATGCGCAAATTCATGAATCACGACGTTGTAGGCATCGTCGGCGCGCGCTGCCCCGGCCAGCACATCGGGCCAGGACAACACCACCTGACTGTCCGCCCAGGATTCACCCGACACCGCATGGCGGACCCGGTGCACGACACCGGCCTCATCGGCCACGTCGCGCTCAACCATGAACGCATCGGGATACACGAGAATCTCGGTCATGTTCGGAAAGAAATCGGTGGGCCGATTCAGAATCAGCAGACAGGCCTGCGCAGCGATCAGCACGCGCATCGGCTCGGTCACTTCCAGACCCTGACAGCCAACAAAATTCTTTTCCGCCAGAAAGACCTGGATATGTTTTTGCAGTTGACGCTGCAAATCGGACGGCAGTTGTCGGTACATGGGCATGTCAGCGCGCAAGATGGCACGCCAGGCCGGCGGAAACGGTGGCTCACGGTAGCGACGCTGACGGGCACGACGCCGCCGCGGTGCGGTGATGAACCAGACCATGCCAGCGATGACCAGCAGCAAAAAGATGAACAGTTCGGGGCGCAAGACGGTTGGGTCCGAAAGTCAGAGAAAAACAACCCGCGAGGGCACGTTCGCATCATCGCGCAATTGGCGGAAAGGGGTGGGAGTCGAACTCACCAGACACGCCTGACGCGTCTCATCGGCTTTGAAGGCCGTGCGGGCCACCGGACCCGATCCCTTTCCACAGGCACCCACGATCAGGCCGCCGCAGGCGCCGGCCCGAAGATGTCTTGCGCGGCCCGCAACACATGGCGGCGGTTACCGATGCGCCGCGTGAAGCCCTGAGTATCGAAGTACTCGAGCACTTCGATACTGATATTGCGTCCAATGCCGCTCGCCTCACGAAACTGTCGAGCTTCGAAGGTGCCCGCATCATAGTCTGCTCCGCCGGTGGCGGCCAGTTGTTCGGCCAGTCCGGCCAGACTGGCCAGCGCAGCGGGATGGAAATAGCGATTGGGCCGCACCCGGATCAAGCGCCCCTGGGCCGCCATGCGGCGCAGGAAGCCTTCAAACTCGCTGCGCTCCAGCGCCAGTTGCGTGGCCAGATCGGGCACCGTGGCCGGCCGCGTGTGGGCCGGCCCCAGCCACTGCGCCAGCGTTTCCCAAAGCGGTTGATCGGCCGGCGTCAGCGTCGGCATATGGTCGGGCGCAGCCAGGCACGGGCCGCGCCGCACCAATTGCCCGGCTCGCACCAAAGCATCAAAACAAGCATCCAGCAATTCACCGGCCGCCAACGGCGCCAGCTCGCGCCGTAAGGCCAATGCCTGCGGGCCGGCCAGCTCGGGTGACTCACGATGCACTTGCCCCACGGCCTGCATGAGCCGCTCGCGCAACCTTTGCCAGCGAGCCGCCGACACCGCGCGTCGCACACCGCGGACCGGCAGGGCCACGAGATCGACAGCCGCGTGCAATGATGTGGCCTCTTCGGTGGTCAGGTTGAAGGCCTGCGCAAAGCGGTCCAGATCAACGCCGGCCGCTTCGGCGTCAAGCCGCGCACGTAAAGCCGCAACCGGCTCGGCCAGGGCCATCGCCGCAAGAACCGCCATCC
>CAXBNM010000056.1:0-17675 GCA_963976885.1 uncultured Burkholderiaceae bacterium | reverse complement strand
CCTGATCATCACGCACCGGCCGAGCCATATGCGCATCGCCGACCGGCTGATCGTGCGCTTTGGCCGCGAAATTCTGCAGATCATTCCGGGTCGTGTGTCCACCGAGGTTGATGCGCGCTTGTCTTTTAACACCGAAGCAACGGTGGCCAAGGCCCACCGGCTGATTGAGTTGTACGAGAAGGCCGGCGTCGATCGCCAGCGGGTGCTGATCAAGGTTGCGGCCACCTGGGAAGGCATTGCCGCGGCGGCCCGGTTGGAGCGCGAAGGCATTCATTGCAATCTGACCCTGATGTTCGCGTTTGCGCAGGCGGTCGCCTGTGCCGAGGCCGGCGTAACCTTGATCTCGCCGTTTGTCGGGCGCATCTACGACTGGTACAAAAAGAAGGAAGAGCGTGACTACGAGGGTGCAGAAGACCCTGGTGTGCAATCGGTCGCGCGCATTTTTGCCTATTACAAGCAACACGGTTATCAGACCGAGGTGATGGGGGCGAGCTTTCGCAACACCGGTCAAATCATGGCGCTGGCCGGTTGCGATCTGCTGACGATCAGCCCTGAGCTGATGAGCAAGCTGGCCGGCATGGACCGAGCCGTGCCGCCGCAATTGGTGGCCGGGCAAGGCGAGACTCAGGAAAAAATCAGTCTCGACGAGGCCGCGTTCCGCTTTGCGCTCAACGAAGACGCAATGGCCACCGATAAGTTGTCCGAAGGCATTCGTCAGTTTGTGGTCGATGCCCGGCGTCTTGATGAACTGATCGGCCAGGCCGTGCAGGCCGCCTGACGAATAACCCGCCGGATGCTGGTTTTGTTCAGATCGGGCGGGCTGGCATTCAGGCTCTGTGCAGACGTTCCAGCATGGCGAGCAGTTTGCTGCGGTCGCCAGCGGGCCAGTTCATGGCGCCGATTTGCTCGTTGACCACGCTCTGCGCATCGCGGACCAGTTCCAGGCCGGCGTCGGTCAGCGTGGCCAGGCTCAGCCGGGCATCCCGTTCGCTCTTGTGAGTGGTGACAAAGCCGATTTTCTCAAGCGGTTTGAGCGCACGCGTGACCGCAGAAGCAGTGAGGCCGACAAGTTCGGCCAGATCTACCCGGGTGGCCGTGGCACCGGGTTGCAAGTGCAGTTGTCTGAGTAACTGGTACTCGGAGTAGCTCACACCACGAATACCGGACAGCACCCGATCGAGCCGTTTTTCAATGCGTGCCGCCGCCGCCAGCATGGCAAAGGCCAGTTCGGTGTCAGGGGAGAGGGGGTCAATTTTCGTTTTCATTGCTGCATGATACATGAGTGCTCACGTATTTGGTAGCATTGTCGTAGATTTGACGATGTCGACTGCAAGCCTGCGGGCAGGGCATTGACGGCACTGACGGCGTCAACCATGAGTGCCGCAGCAAAATGGCATCAGCTCTGGTGATTGGCCAACTCCGCTGACGACCGATTCAGGCGCGAGCGCAGCGCCATCAGTTCGTCGCGAATGTCGGCACCGAGAAAATAGAGCAGTGCGCAGGTGGAGCCGGCAACGATCAGTTCCAGATACGGTTCGGCTTTCGTGACCGGTGTTTCGCTCAGGTGGTTGAGCATGGCCAGGTTTTCGGCTTCGTCCTCGATGATTACCGGGACGAAAGCATCCAGTTCCAGTTGCTCGAGCAAAGCAATGACTTCGAGCGCTGATTCGCTGACCAGCATGCCGTTGCGCGCCGGGACGAGTACGCGCAGATGGCTTGCATCAACCGCATGGTTCGCGTTGACCGGCAACGCAGTTGTTGCGCTGGTTGCCGATCGGGTTGCCGCGCCGATTATCTGCGCTTGTCTTGCGGCCTGTTCTATGCCGGTCAGATTGATCGCTGGAAAGTACAAGGCGTGGTGGGCACCGCCGGCCCAGGATCGTCGCGTGATGCCTTCGAGGTTCGGTTTCCGTGATGAAGGCAACTGCGTGGAGCCGGGTGCGTCGCGACCGATACCGCCACCGAATTCAATGACTACATTAGCGCCAGCGCCTATTGCGCGTTGCAAGCCGAGCATCCAGCGGACGGGATTGAACATCTGAAAGAACAGCGCGGCGCGGATCATGTCAGGGTCCGCGCCATGGAAGTTACCGGTGTAGTTGGATAACACTTCGGCAGTGGGGGGGTGTAGCTGAATGTGTTCAAGCGTGCTCCGAAACCGTTCGGCGGCACCGATCATCAGATAGGTGTGAAAGGCACCAGCCGTTTTCAACAGACGTCCCGAGCGGTTTGCGCCGTGCTGCTGCCGCACATCGTCCATCAACATGGCCAGGTCTTGTTCCAGGCCACAGACCACGGTTTGTTCGGGCAGATTGCATCCGCCGATGCCGCAATAGCGCGCATCGGCCAGTGGTTTGATCAATTCCAGTCCGAGGCGAAAGGCGGCCATCTGGCCGCGGCCGAACTCGGCCATCAGGCGCCCCCGGGTGTGCACGAGTCTGAGCGCATCCTCAAAGCTCAGGGTGCCGGCGGCGACCAGAGCGGTGTATTCCCCGAGGCTATGGCCCGCCGTCATGGCCGGTGTCAGTGCGTTGGCGCTCAACTCGTTGAAAACCTGCAGGCACGCCACCGAATGGGTCAGCAGCGCCACTTGCGTGCAGTCGGTCTGATGCAGGCGATCGGCCGGCCCTTGAAACGACAGCTCGGCGACATCGAATTGCAGCGTATTGCTGGCGCGTTCGTACACCTCGCGGGCACAGGGGTAGGCCTCGTAGAGATCGCTTCCCATGCCGACGTACTGCGAGCCCTGGCCGGGGAAGATGAACAGAGGAACGGGATTGACGTTGGGTGTCATGGTGAGCCTCATGGGGTTGCCAGCGGATTGGTCGGCAAAGGAATATCGAGATGCGCGAGTATTCGATCGGCCATCTTTTCGTCGGTGAACGCCGCCGCCACGCGACGGGCATTGGCGGCCAGTTCCGCATGCAAGGCGTCGTCTCGCAAGAGTCGGCCCAGTTGCCGGGCCAGATGGCCGCTGTCCCAGGTCTTGAAGGTCAGGCCGCCAACCTGATCACCGGCCCGAATCACTTCAGCAATTCCGCCGTATTCCGGCACCAGCACCGGTGCGCCATAAGCCATGGCCTCGGTGGCGACGAGGCCGAAGGGTTCACGGTTGACGGAGGGGCAGACGACGCATCGGCTATGCGCATAGAGCGCGTTGCGCACCTCGGCGGAGATCGGCCCGGTCTGGATGATGGGCAGGCGCAGATGGCGGGCCAGGTCGGCGATGATTTTCTTGTAGGACGAGCCTTTTGCTGTTGAACCGCAGACGACGAGCTGAATTGCAACGCCCTGAGATTCAAGCAATTTGGCCGCATACAGCAACAGATCGAGGCCTTTCTCGGGTTCCTGACGACCCACATAAGACACCAGTGTCGACGTGTCGGCAAGCTCGGGAAAGGCCTGGCGAAGAATGGCAATATCGGGCTTGCTGGTGGCGTCCGGGTTGTGCACGCCGTTATAAATCACTTGCAGCCGGGTTGCCGGCACGCCCATATCCTGCTCGATTCTGAGCTGGTAGTCGTGACTGATGACAACTGCCGGCCACGCCGATCCTGCGATCGCATCGGCGAGCCGGCTCTGATACTGCTCGAGCAGACCGGCACGTCGGGCGCATTCGGCAAACTCCTCGTCACCCTGGAAAGTCAACAGGTATTCGAATGCGTTGCCGCCTTTCCTGGCGGCCAGGGCCAGGGGGCCAATGGAGGCGAAACTCATCATCAGGTGGCTGACGCCGTCGCGCGACAGGAAGCGTTGGAGCCGCCGGGTCAACGGCGGATCGGGGCGGGGCGCTTCATGGAGCGCACGCACGAGATTGCGAAACAAGCGGTCGGTGTAGCCGTTGATGCTCTGAGCCGTTGCGACCCGCCATTGCAAGGGGAGTAGAAACAGCAAAGTCCCAATGACATTGTCGAGAAAGCCCGAGGGCTGCACGAACTGATATCGGGTGCCGTGACACAGCAAGCGTTGGGTGATGCCGGGGTCAAGGAGATCGCGCTTCCATTCCAGCATCCAGTAGAACATGACCTTGAAGCCGCGCCGATGCAGCAGGTTCGCCAGCGTGACGTCGCGCATCGTCGAACCCAGATAAGAGCCGCTACCGATCGTGACGAATGCGAAGACAGGCTTGGGGTTCATGAGCGCACCCTTGAGGTGGTTTAACTAGAATGTGTAGCCGATACCGGCGAACACCGAGTAGCGGAGCAAACTGCCGAACTCTGACTCGGTGTCACCGTGGTATCGATTGGCAATCAGGTAGAGCTCGGCATTGTCGTCGACGCCGTAGTCGAGAATCAGAGAAAGACGATTGGAGTGATCGTTCTGGTTGTGCGTGATCCGGAAAACCAGATCCAGGTCCCTGAAGGTGGTGTTGTCCGAGATCTGCATCATCAGGTAGTTGCGCCGATACAGGCTGTCGGTCGATTTCACCGCACCGGTTTCGAAACACGCCAGCAATGGCAGGTCGCGGCAGCCGCCGTTATTGCGCAGGTATTCGACCCCCAGTGTCGGTCCGGACCTCAGCGTGTAGGAGGCGCCGGTCTGCCCTTGAAAACCGCCGCTGGCATCGCTGCCTTCGGCGTAGACGTGCCATGCGTCAGACAAATGCCAACCGCCAAAAAAGCCGTAGCGGGTCCGGTCGCCGCGCCGGGATGAGGGAATCAGTGAGAAGTAGGTGGCGGAGCCGGTGTAGTCGAGCTTGAGCGCATAGGTTTTGGTGAACTTGCTGGTCGGCACATCTGGTGTGAGTGTGGCCGAACCGGTTGGCTGGTTTGAGGCACCGAGGGCAGCCGGCTTGATATGGCCGAGCCCGGTATTGGCGATGGCCGAGAGCGACCACTGGGCGTTTGGAATCCAGACAGCGCGGACAAACTCAAGTCCGGGCAGCTCCAGTTGCGGATTGTTGCGCCCGTTGTTGCGGTTGAACGGATTCGACGTTGACAGAATGACCGATGGTCCCCATTGCAGATTCTCGCGTCCGCCCGAGATCGACAGAGAATCAACGGGGCGATAGCGAAGAAACCACTCATTGATATACATGCTCGACTGCGTGTCTGATGTGCCTGCCATGGGGCCGAGATCCCATTTGTTGCGCATGCCGTCAACCCGCGGTCTGATCGACAACGCCCAGCGGCGGAAATCGAGGTGCAGATCGAGTCGAGCGTTCAGTGCCGCTTGCGTGCCGGGCAGGTCGAGAAAATTGTCCGGATTGAGCGGCGCTTCTTTGAGATGCTGATGCGTCGAGTAGTAGAGCAGGTACAAGCGCGAGTAAAGGCCGTTGCGCAACTCGGTGCCCAAACCCATCGGCGCGGGTTCGTTCAGCTCGACGCCAGCGGTCGAGTCGTTCGCCAATGTCGCCATGGTCGGCAACGTGCTTGCGAGGACCGCGCCAAGCAGACGCAGAGCGATGGTATTCACTGCATGAACAGGTTGAGGTTGAACACGTAGTCCGGAAGTTCAGCGAGCTGAGGCCGGGTCAGGGTCAGCGTCGTCACGTCCGTACCGACCAACTCCTGAAAGATCGAGATCTTTGAGATGAAAGGGCGTTTGACACCGTCGATGGTGACGGTGTTTTCATAGTCCATTCGGGCCGATTTGATGCGTTTGCCCGAAAGCGTGTAGTACTCGGCCTTGATGCCGATCAGTTGGTCTTTCGCTACCCAATACTTGATGCGGTCGTAAGTCGTATTTTTGGCTTCGGATTCAAGATCGAAAACGTAGCAGTCGATACCGTCAATAATTTCGTCCTTGAGCCGGGTTGGCGCGTAGTCGCTGGCATAGTTGGTGGCGGCAATATCTCCGTAAGAGGCATTACCCATCAGGCGTTGTCGCTGCGAAATCGGAACGGGTTTGCTCAGCCCCGGCTTGTGAAACCACATGTTCCGGTCGAGCATCAGCAGTTTGTTGCCCTTGAGCTTGGGCGGTTCGAGGTTGATGCCCGCGACGTCAAAGCCGCGCGCCTTGATCTCGTAAGTCATCGAATCGGTGTACTTGCCTTCAACGGATTCGACATGAACCTGCCAGGAAATTCCCTTGATGTTGCCGCGAGATTCATCCGCTGCATTGAGAATGTCCTGATTGTTCATCGGCGTGCACATGGCCATTGAAGGCACCAGCAAGGTCAGCGCCAGCGTCAATGCGGCGAGCTGTCTGTTCATGGTCGGTCTCCTGTTGTTCATACATGTCCAAGGGCGCTGACGATTTCCATCCGGGAGGCTTCGCGGGCCGGGACGCTGGCCGCCAGCAATGAAAGCAGCAGTAACGCCCCGACGCTGAACAGCATTTCGCGAGGCACCAGATAAACCTCCAGCGGCACCCGGCGCGTGATCTGAGGCGGAATCCAGGTGGGTTCGAAAAAGTCCACACCGGTTGAAACAATGAGCGTCAGCCCTATGCCGAGCAGCGAACCCAGAATGCCAAGCACGGCGCTTTCAACGGCAAACAAGTGCACAATGCCGCCGCGCGTGACCCCGATGGCGCGCAAGGTGCCTATCTCCCGGGTTCGTTCCATGATGGCCATGCCGACGGTATTGATCACACTCATCACAACAATGGTGAACACGATCAGGAAGGCGAACGCGAAGATGACGTTGAACATCTGCTTGACCTTGGTGTAGAAGCTTGACAGCTCATACCAGGTCTGGATCTCGACATTGAGGCCATGCTCGGTGAGCCGTTTGAGCAGTGCCGCGCGGACCGATTCGGTTTGTGAGCCATCGGTGAGCAGAAGGTTGATCCGGTCCACGCTGTCGGTGTCGTACAGCTCCTGAGCGAAGGCGAGGCTGACGATCATCAGCTTGTCCTCGAGCGCTTCGATGGGCGAGCTGAAGGTTTGCAGCAGTTGGGCATCAAGTGCATTGACCTGACCGGATACGGTGGGCGCCATCGTGACCGCCGTGTCGCCGAGTTTGAAGCCCAGTTGTTCGGCGAGCCCGTCACTCATGCCGATACCGGCCGAAAGATCATCCCGCAGCGGTTTGCCCGTGAAGAACTCGATCTTGCCGGCCAGCGCTCTGGAGCGGCTGCGAATTGCTTCGGCGTCTGCCGGCACCCGGCCCGAGGCCACGAAGATGGTGGAGACCTGGCCGTTGCTGACCAGCCCCGAGATGTTGAGCTGTGGTGAGACGATCAGAACCCGGGGGTCATCGTGCAGCACCGTCTCGACCTCTTTTATCTCCGGGCTGCTCAGCAGGAACTCATTGGGGTTCAGCTTGCCCTCGCGCAGAAAGCCGGCCTTGAAGATGGATAAATGACCGTTGGCCTGGCCGTGAATATACGAGTCTTCAAGGCTGGTGAAAATGTAGGCGGTAAAGCCGCCGAGCGCGTTGACCGACGCGAAGCCAAGGCCTATTGCCAGAATGGTGAACAGGGATCGTCGCTGATTCCTGAACAGGTTCCGAATGCCGAGTTTGAGCCAGGTATTCATGGGTCCAGATTGATCACTTGAGCACTGCTGTGGGTGGGCGAAACCGATTTGTCATCGACAATCTGACCATCACGCATCAGAATTTGCCGGCTGACGCTTTCGAGAAGACGCTGGTCGTGCGTGGCGAACGCGAAGGTCGTTCCGCTGTCGGCATTGATCCGGTGCATCAGTTCGATGATCGTTCTGGCGTTTTCGGAATCGAGGTTGGCGGTCGGTTCGTCGGCGATGACGAGTGCCGGATTGGTCACCAGTGCGCGGGCGATTGCCACGCGTTGCTGTTGACCGCCGGAGAGCTTGGCCGGGCGGTGCGTGGTGTGTTTATCCAGGCCCAGCAAGGCCAGCCGCTCCAGCGCGCTTTGCCGGGCCACACGTGTTGAGGCGCCGCCGATCTGCAGGGGCAGCATGACGTTTTCCAGGGCGGTGAGAACGGGCACCAGATTGAAACTCTGAAAAACAAACCCGATGCGTCGATTACGCAATTCGCTGCGCGCATCGTCGGACAACTCGCTGGCGCTTGCCCCTTGAAAGCAGACGCTGCCGCTGCTGGGTGAATCAAGCAGGCCGAGCATGTTGCAAAGGGTAGATTTCCCGGAGCCGGACGGGCCCCATATTGCAATGAATTCCGACGGACGTATCGACAGACTGATGTTTCTGAGTGCGACCAGAGGCTTGTCGCCGACCCGATACTCCCGGGTGACATTGCGCAGTTCGCAAAGCGGCGAGATTGACGTGAGAGCCGTCATTGCTCAGGCCTGCTCATCGGCGCGTGAATGGGCGATGACAACGCTGTCCATCCGCAGCGTATGCACGACCAGGCGCTGCCTGGCGGCGGGGGTTTGCATGAGCAGGCGGCCATCAATATCGATACTGAGCGCAACAAACTGGCGCGGCGACGGCAGCAACCCGGTACCAAGGAGCTTGCCAGCGGCCTCCTTGGCGCACCAGAGACGGGTGATCCATTCGTCCCAGGAGAAGGCCGGTGCCGCTTGCTCAAGCTGTCTGAGCAAGGTCAGTTCGGCTGGCTTGCAGATGCTTTCGGTGAAGTCGGCGGCGCGCGGCTGAACGGTTTCGATATCTACGCCGACCTGTACCGGTGCCGCCAGGGCAATGGCGAACCCATCGCAGTGCGCAATGCTGATGAATGGGAGCTGCGCCGCGCTCGTCAATCCGGCGGCGTAGGGCTGGCCCTGTGGTTCATTGGCAATGGCGAACGAAGCGGGATGGTGCAAGCGGGCCTCTGGTGGCGCCAGCCAGCGACGTACTGCATCCTTGGCGGTGATGCGGCCCATGAGCCATTGTTCTTGTTTGCCGGGTTTGTCGCCACTGGCCGCAAAGGCGGCCATTTCGCCTTGCTGGAGATAGCTGCGGGCCAGCAGCTCCCGGTCGAAATTGGCCAGCTCCCGCTTTTCCAGAAGATGGCAGCTCACATGGTTTGCCTGAGCCGGCAATGAGATCGCATCGCTCAAGGTATGGCGCGTGGGCTGGCGGCGAAAGGCGACCAGCCGGGACGACCAACGGAACTTGAACGCAGACCATTGCCGGATGCTCATCCAGATATTGCCGCTGCCATCGAAAATATCCACGTCACCTGAGCAAGTCATCATGTCATTGCGGGTGATCTCGAGGCGGATCGGCACGCAGGTATCGACCGGGGGCCGGGCCTGATGAAGTTGCAGTTTCTGCAGACCAATGGGAAAGGCGACCCGGTCGTGCTGGCTGGCCCAGATGCCGAACAATTGGCCCACTCCATCCAGCAGCGCCGGGTCCAGCAGCAATTGCGGATGGCGGGTTGATTGAAACAACTGATGCTGAGGTTTCACCAGCAGTTGGCCCTGCACACCACGCTTGCTCACTTGCACTGGGCCTGTCAGGCACTGAAACAGCGGGCCATGAAACATATGGCGTTGCTCGTAGATGGCCTCGCCGGTTGTCTGCCAGACCGGCGGGTCATCGGCCGCGCCTGCAGGCAAATGTTCATCGGCCTCGTAGCGATGGCCGAACAGAAGCACGGCTTCAATGGCCGGGCGGGTCTGCTCTTCAACATGAATGGCCGCCGCGATACGAAGGGCCTGGCCGGGTGAGGGGGATGGCTGCAAACGGGCGCTGATTCGAATCGCGCGCCGGTCGGTGTCGATGAGGTCAATCCAGCGGGCCGCGGTGACTTGCTCGATGCCGATGAGGCCGCGGCCGGGGGCAATACATGCGGCGGCTTCGGCCATCGCTTCCAGACTCATCGTCATCGGCAGCACCGGCACGCAGGTGGATACCGGTTTGAGGTCGGGGGCATGCACAAAGAGATGGTCAGCGAGGAACAAGTCTTCGTGCAGATCGAGGTCGCGTTCGACACTGATGGATTGGCCCGGCTCACATTGCCGGATCGTATGCACGAACGGGAGTGGCGACTCAGTCTGGCGCGTGCCGGGCCCGTCAGCCGGATTGGCCGGCTCCGTGTTCGCGGGCGGCAGGGGATAGCTCGCAGGAGGCAAGTGCTCTCGGCCTGGCCGGATCGGCGCGGCGCCGTTGGCGCGCTTGGGCGCGTGCGTGTGCGGGTTGCTCATATCTTCTCCAGCACGAGCCCGGTTACGGTCAGACCGGGACCAAAGGCCAGCGACAGAATTCGCGTGCCCGGATCAAGCATTTCGAGCATCTCTTTGAAGATGTGCGGCACGGTAGCCGAGGACATGTTGCCGTTGCCTCGGAACACGCCAAGACTGATGGCCACCTGGTCGTCGCGCAAACCGAGCACTTCCTGAATGTGCTCGACTATGCGCGGCCCGCCCGGATGAATGGCGCAGGCCAGTTTCGATTTTTCGCGATCAAAGTCGATGCCGGCCTGGGCCAACAGGCCGCGCACGAACGGCTCGACGTGACGCTTGATCACGACCGGCACCATGGGGGTGAGCGTCATGGCGAAGTGATGTGGACCGGGGATCCAGGTCATCTCGTCCTCCGAGTCCGGCAGCAGATGCTCATTGGCGGCCAGAATCTTGAGTCCGCTGCGCCCTTGCGAGCGCAGCGTTTGTTCCGGACAGAGCGAATACTTGATCAAGCCATCAGCGAACAAGGACATCGTGATGATGTTCTCGGCGCGCAGATCGGTAATGTTGTTGTGTGCGGAGAGCAGTTCGGTGTGCACGATATCGACCCGTTGCCGCGGCGGAGTAATGGCGAACTGCGACGATGATAAATAGCCGTGGGCCATCTTTATCGCCGGAAAGGCGCCGTAGCAACCCATGTGATAGCTATGGGTGACAGTGGTGTTGAACCATCGCCGGCTGGCCGCCAGACGCTCGATCGGACTGGGCGCCAGATAGCCTGAGCAGGTGACGTGAATCATGTCGTCGGGCGCTTGTTCTACGGTCTGGTACATCTCTGTAACGGCCTGGCCGGCGACCTTGCCATAGCTTTCATGCCGGCTACGAAGATCTGCACCGCGCGGATCCTTCGTGTAATCGTGAACCCGCAAATGAGGCTCGACGGGTTCTGCAACATCAAGTTGTCCGTTGATGAAGCGAATGTCTTTCAACGCTGGAAAGAAGATCAGTTGCCGACGATTGATCTGAGAAGAAGACAACGCATAGCGCTCGAATTTTCCTTTGACCTCGCGGTGTATCTGCTCAAAGCCCGCCTTGTCGGTAATGCCGTGACTCAGACAATGCGCTCGGGCGAACCCGTACGCCGACAGCTCAAGGGCGAATCGCTGCGGAATGGGCTTGGCGAGCTGCACCGGGGTGAAGTCGGTCAGCGCCGCATGGAACGGTGTTGTCATCGGAGAACCTCCTGGGCATTGCGGATGGTCTGGGGCACCGTCGCTGGCCTGGCGGGCGGGCGGCGTTGAATCTGCTCGGTGAGTTGTTGCAGGCTGGCCGTGACCAGAATCTCGGCTGCGCTGCCGGGGCCGCGCTGCAATTGGTCCAGGCAAATGGCGGCACCGCTGGCGGGAGGAATCAGGCGGATGTTGCGTGCCGCGTACATCGCGCGCAGCGAATCGTTGACCATGCCGGCGTCCCACGGCCCCCAGTTGATGGCCGTTACCTGCACCTGCGGCCAGCGCCCGCTCAGACTGTTGGCCAGTTTGTTGAGAACTTCGTTGGCGGCGCTGTAGTCGCACTGGCCGGCATTACCAAAGCGCGCCGATATCGACGACAGGAACACCACGAACTTCAGCGAATCGGGGTGGAGCCCACGGGCAAGCACTTGTGCGGACTTTACTTTGGTGTCGTAGACCGCTTCGAAAGAGGCCAGGGTTTTGCTGCGGATGCGTTTGTCGTCGATGATGCCGGCGCCGTGTACGACCCCGTCAATCCGTCCGTGTGTGGCATAGACTTGCTCGATCAGCTTGCCGAATGCATCGCATTGCCGTACATCCAGCGCGTGATATTCAACCGTGGCGCCGGCGTCGCGCATCGCCGCGATATTGGCCCTGATTTCGCGATCTTTGAGAATCTTGCGAAACGTCGTCTCAATATCGGCCGGCCGGGCTTCCCCCTTGCGCCGGGCCGATGCAATCAGGGCGCTCTTGATCTGCGCCGGATCGGTTAATGCGTGCAGGTCGTCGGCTTCGTCGCCGGGTAACGGGCTGCGGCCAACGAGCACCAGAATCGGGCGATAGCGTCGGGCCAATTCGGTGCCAATCTGTGCGGTGATGCCGCTGGAGCCGCCGGTGATCAACACGACCGATTCGGCATCCAGCGCGAGATCGCCAGCGCTGCCAGGGCGGACGGGTTGAGCCGTCAACTCCAGACGAAAGCGCTCGGTGCTGGTATAGCCAATTTCAGCGCCCGCTTCGTGCCAACCCCATTCGGCCAGAATTCGCTCCAGCACGGCATCGACGCTCAGGTCTGGCGCGACGTCGAGACACCTGACCTGCACCTCGGGATTCTCGAGCGCGAAGGCCTTGGTCACGCCGAAGCTGCCGGCGCTTTGCTGGCAATGCTCGCCGCGCCGGGTCAGGCCGAAGTTGCCGTCAATACTATTGACATCAATCAGCCAGCCCGGCGTCGTGTCCGCGTGCGCGGCGCTGAGCCGAGGGCCCAGAACCTTGCACAACAGAAACAAGGCCTTGGCACGATCAAATTCCGTCGACATCTCGCGGGGCTCGGTGCTGCGCTTTGCCTGAGGGGCATCGGGGAGCGCGATGATGGTCCGGACCCGGTCACCGGCCGCGCCGCGCAATGCGTGCAAAGCCTGGACCGAATCCTGCGAAGAGGTGTCCAGTTTGAAGTGGGTTTTGTCCTGCCTGGTCGTTTGCCGGCCGGGAATCAGATGGCAGACCGAATAGCCTTGCTTTTGCAATGCGTCTTCCAGCGCCCGGCTCAAGGTTGACGCCGGGCCAAACAAAACCACTTCGGTTGTGCGCGCTGGGCGTACAAGATGCCGCTTCGACGGTGCCGGGGCCGACACGGCTTGCAGCACATAGCTACGCACAGGGTCGGGGTCGTTTACTCCACTGTGGTGGTCACCGGGGGCAGTGGAGCTTGAGGCTTTTTTGGCAGATTGCCTCCTGCTGCCTGAGCGGCCGGGTCATTGAGTTGCTCAAACCAGGTGACGATTTCCTGCAGCGTCGTGAACCCGGTCAGCTCTTCAAACATCGCCTCTTCATCGTGTCCGTGCAAGAAGTCATGGACGTTCTTGAGTTGGCTCAGCACTTCGATGCGTTTGATGGAGTCGATACCCAGATCGGCTTCCATGTGCGCATTCATGTCGAGCATCTCGATCGGGTAACCGGTGCGCTCCGACACCGCGCTCAATAACGACTGGCGGAACTGATCAGCGCTGATCGGCCCGTTGCTGGCGCTGATGGTCGGGGCCGCGACCGAGGGTTCCGGCGAAGGCGATGCGGCGCGTGGCGGCGCAGTTTGCTGGTCGTGACCAGCCTCGGCGTTCAGCGCCACGACTTGCAAGGGCAGGGTCGGCAAAGGGGGCGAACCGGTGCCATGCGTAGCAGACTGCTGCATCAAGCGCACCGGGGGCGAGTCGGCCGGCGGGGCAAACGCATGGGGGGCGGCCTCATGGGGGTGCTGACCGATGCCGTTGGCATTGACGAGTCGCGCTTCGAAATCGAGCAGGCGCCGGAAGGAATCCTGCTGATCACGATGCAGGGAAAGGAGTTGATCGATGGCCTGATGAGCCTGCGCTTCGCGAGTGGTCGCGGCGCCCGCACGGGGCGTTGCGGACCCGCCGGTGGTGGCGTGACTGTTTGAGGTCATTGTTGCGCTCTCCTGAATAGAGGATTGACCCATGGTGGGGGTCGAGTCAGTAGTAGGTTCTGCCCACGGCTTCGGGGCGGCCGATGGCGCTCCCGGCATCTGCACCGCGTTTGATCGATCCGATGGCGTGGCGGCGCGTGGGGCCGTTTTGGGCGCATGCCAGGGCTCGGCGCGGCCGCCGTTGACCCGCCAGACAGCCGGGCCGGGATGGGCTTGCGTCTGGGCCGCGGCAAACACATCTGCCGGTGTCATGTCCCGATACCCACGGTCGGCAAACCACGGGTCGACACTGACCGGATGGCCTTTGGCGAAGAGCTGGCCCAGTAGATGGGCCAGTTGCAACCATCCCGCGCGTGCCGGCGTGTCGATGCCAAGCGCGTGGTGAGGACGATTGTCGAGAATGCTGTCGACCAGACCGGTCAAGGTCAGGCCCGGACCGACCTCGATGAAGGTATGGGCGCCGGCGGCTGACAGGGCACGAATTTCATCGGCAAACCGCACTGGTGAGGTCAGGTGCTCAACCAGCAAGGCGCGCATGGCGTCGGGTGTTTTCGGATAGGCCGCAGCATTGCTGTTGCTGAGCACCGGTATTCGAGCCGCCGAGAAGGGAACCTTGCTCAGCTCAGCGCCCAGTGATTCGGCGGCGCTTTGCATGGACGGGGAATGAAAGGCGGCGCTTACCGGCAATTTGGTCACGCGACGCTCGGCGCTGCTCAGACAGGCCACGGCCTCATCGACGGCAGCCACTGACCCGGCCACGATCGTCTGCGCCGCGCTGTTCAGGTTGGCAAGATGCAAGTCCAGGTTGTGGCGTTTGAGCAAGGCGCTGACTTCCTTCTCATCAGCGTTGATGGCAGCCATTGCGCCGGGGCACGCCTGCGCGGCCTGGGCGGTCAGGCGGCCACGGATTTCGGCCAGGCTGAGCAGATGGTCACGATCGATGACGCCGGCCGCATGTAAAGCCACGTATTCGCCGAAGCTGTGACCGGCCACGAAATCCGGGGTCAGGCCGAACTCGGCGAGCAGATCGAGCATCGACAGATCGGCAACGGCCAATGCGGGCTGAGCAATCTGGGTTTCGTTCAGGGCGGCTTGCTGGGATTGCGTCTGGGCGGCGGTGAATGCCGGTGGCGGATAGATATACCGTGACAAGGGTTGCGGCAGGCGATGGGTGAGTAAATGATCGGCGTGTTCGAAGAGCCCATGCAGGGGCGGCCGACTGACCACCAGGTCGGCAAGCATATTGATGCGTTGCGAGCCCTGGCCCGGAAACAGAAAGCAGATCTTGCCGACCGAGCCCGCCGGGTCGGCGTAGTAAATGCCTTGCGGGTTCTGGTAGTCAGGTCCGGCATCCTGCAGCGCCCGCACCGCAGTCTTGAGCTTGGTTTTCAAATCTGCGGTGTCGTTGGCAATCAGGGCGAGGCGGCAACGGCGGCCATCGCCATTGGTCTGGCTGGCGTCGCGCCGGGCGAGATGCAGCGAGTAGTTGAGTTGACCGAGATCAATCAGTTCGGCATGGACAAGCCGCTCGTGCAGTTGCTCGAGTTCCTGGCGCAGTTCGTCACGACTGTGTGCCTCGAACGTCAGCAACTCGGCCGGGCGTGGCGACATGTTGCCAAACGAGTCCCGGCCGTACTCTTCCAGAACGACATGAAAGTTTGTGCCGCCGAATCCGAAAGCGCTGACACCGGCACGCCGCGGCGGCTGATGTTTGTCCTTGAACCATGGCCGGGGGGCGGCGTTGATGAAAAATGGCGAGCTTGAGAAATCGATCCCGCGGTTGGGCGTCTCAACGCCGATGGTCGGCGGCAGAACCCGGTGCTGCAGTGCTTGTGCTGTTTTGACAATGCTTGCCATCCCGGCGGCCACCTTGGTATGGCCGATCATTGATTTCACTGACCCGATGGCGCATGTCTGCGGCGGCATCGAGGCGTCGCCAAAAGCCATGCTCAAGGCTTCGATTTCGGTTTTGTCGCCCAGTGCCGTTCCGGTGCCATGGGCTTCGATCAGACCGACGCTGGCGGCGTCGACACCAGCGTCGTCGTAAGCGCGGTGGAGTGCCCGGATCTGCCCCTGGGGGTGGGGTGCAGTCATGCTTCGGTTGCGGCCGTCACTGGAGCTGCCAATGCCTTTGATCAGCGCATGAATCCGGTCGCCATCGCGCTCTGCATCGACCAGTCTTTTCAGTACCAGGGTGGCAACCCCTTCACCAAGCGCGATGCCATCGGCGCTGTCGTCAAACGGGCGGCACCGACCCCGCGGCGAGAGCGCGTGGGTCTGGGCGAAGCACATATAGGCGACGGGATTGTTGGTGCCATCAACCGCACCCACAACGGCAACATCGGCGTCGCGGCAACGCAGCTGTCTGATGGCCACATCGAGTGCGGCCAGGGACGACGCGCAGGCGGCATCAACCGTGAAGTTGGAACCTTGCAGATCGAGTCGATTGGCAATACGACCGGACACGACGTTGTTCAGGATGCCGGCGAACGAGTCTTCGGTCCAATGCGGCAACGCGTTCTGATAGAGCGAAGCCATTACCGCATCGCGCTGCGAGGCCGACAGCTCCGGCACTTGCGGCAGGTAATGAGCGAGCAGCGCCCGGAAAATGTAGATCGTGCCGAGATCGTTCATGCCGCCCGATGCAAAGATGGTGGCGGTACGGTCGCGGGGGAACGGGCGCCGGTCCAGGCCGGCGTCGGCCAGACGAGCGCTTTCCAGGGCCAGCAATTGCATCGGCTCGATCGAGCGCAGGCTGGCCGGTGGAATGCCGAATGACATCGGGTCGAACGCGATATCGGCAAGAAAGCCACCCCATTTTGAATAGACCTTGTCGGGTGTGTTGCGGCGGCTGTCGTAGTAATCCTGGGGGCGCCAGCGATCATCGCTCACTTCGCGAATGGCATTGACGCCGTTGATGATGTTGTGCCAGAAACTGCGCATATCGGGCGCGCCAGGCAGCGCACAAGCCATGCCGACAATCGCGATGTCACGCTCGGGGTTGGCGCGTCGGGGGCGGCCGCTGCGGGGGCTGTTCCTGACCGCGCCGGCGAGTACCGATTCGCTGCCGGCGCTGACCTGGGCGTGAAGGTCGGCAATGCTCACGGAGGCGTGGCGTAAGCGAGCAACATCGCCAATCATGTACATGCCCTCGCGCCGCTGCACATCCAGCGAAACCTGGGTATAGCGATGGCCTTTTTCGGTGGCTGCCTCTTCGGTGCTGTGGCCGATTCCTTTGGAGGCAATGCGCAACCGGCCGATATTGAGCACTTCGAGCACCTTGAGTACCCGCTCGGGCGTTTCCAGTGCCAGCAACAACTCGCGTCGGGTGCGTTCGAACTCATCGCAGAACGGCGTTACCGCGCAGCGCGTATACATGCCTTTGCCCGATTGCAGCAGGGTTGTCTCGTGGCAGGCAATGGCCTGGGCCTGAAACTCTTGCAGGACCGCGCCGGACTCAACGATTTCACGCGTGAACAGATAGGCGGTGCCCATCAATACGCCGACCTTCATGCCAAGCGCGGTCAACGGCGCTGCCATTACCGCTACCGCAGCGGCGGACCAGTCATCGTGAATGCCGCCGGCAAACAGAATCTGCACGGACTCCGGGTCGTCGATGGCCACCGTGCTCAGTATCTCGACGGCTTGTTCCCAAAGGATGAAGCTGCTCAAAGGGCCGGTGTGTCCGCCGCATTCGCCGCCTTCGAGGACGAACTTGCGGGCGCCGTTCTGGACGAACTCGCGCAACAGGCCGGGGGAGGGGACGTGCAGATAGGTACTGATGCCAAGTTCTTCGAGTTCGCGCGCCTGGCCCGGCCGGCCGCCGGAAATGAGTGCAAACGGAGGTTTGACTTCACGCACCACTTCAAGCTGCTCCTGGCGGAACGCCAAGGGCATGAAGCCGAGCAGACCAACACCCCAGGGCCGCGCGCCGAGCAGCGAGCGAGTCTGCTGCAAGACCTCGCGCGTCTGTTCCTTGCGCATGACCGACAAGGCAATCAGCGGCAGGGCACCGTTCGCGACGACCGATTGCGCAAACGGCG
>CAXBNM010000055.1:0-17712 GCA_963976885.1 uncultured Burkholderiaceae bacterium | reverse complement strand
AAGCCGTTACCGGTGAATTGGCTGGCGAGCGGGTTGACATCGTGCTGTGGTCGGAAGATCCGGCGCAATTCGTGATCGGCGCGCTGGCACCGGCCAACGTCAGCTCGATCGTCGTCGACGAAGAAAAGCAGTCGATGGACGTCGTGGTTGATGAAGACAATCTGGCACTGGCGATTGGCACGGGCGGGCGTAATGTCCGGCTGGCGTCTGAGCTGACCGGTTGGCAGATCAACATCATGACGGCTGAAGAGTCGGAAGAGAAAGCCGAGAAGGAGCGGGCCGAGATGAAAGGCCTGTTCGTCGAAAAGCTTGATGTTGACGATGATGTCGCGGCGATTCTGGTCGAGGAAGGCTTTACGACGCTCGAAGAAGTGGCCTATGTGCCGGTCAACGAGTTGCTCGAAATTGAAGCTTTCGACGAAGACACTGTTGAAGAGCTGCGCAGCCGGGCTCGCAACAGCTTGCTGACTGACGCAATCGCCACCGAAGAGAAAATCGGTAATACCGAAGAAGCGCTGCTTGAACTGGAAGGGATGAATCGTGACCTGGCGGCCAAGCTGGCCGACAAGCAAATCCTGACCCGTGACGATCTGGCTGAGCTGGCAGTAGACGAGTTGGTGGAAATCACCGACATGGAAGAGCAAGCCGCAAGCGACCTGATCATGAAAGCCCGCGCGCATTGGTTCGAAAATGAGGATGCCTGAGAACAAGGCTTGCCTTGTTCCTGAATCCGAGGAAACCGTATGACGAGTAATAAAGTTTCTACCCTGGCATCAGAACTTCGTATGCCCGCTGACGTGCTGCTCGAGCAGCTGCGCGCGGCCGGCGTTGAAAAGAAGTCGCCTGATGACACGCTTAGCCCGACCGACAAGGAGCGCTTGCTGGCCTCCTTGCGCGCCTCTCATGGCAGCGATGACAAGCCTAAGCGCAAAATCACCCTGACCCGCAAGCAGACCTCGGAAATCAAGCAGGCTGATGCTTCCGGCAAGGCCCGCACGATTCAGGTCGAGGTGCGCAAGAAGCGCACCTTCGTCAAGCGCGACGGTCCGGCCGATGCCACCACTGCGGCCGCCGAGGCGCCCGAAGAGGTTCAGGATACGGTGCCGAATCAGGCCGAGGAAGAACTCGCTCGTCAGCGTGAAGCTGAAGAGGCGCGCCAACGCGAATTGCTCGAGCGCCAGGCGGCCGAGCTCAAAGCGCGTCAGGAAGCACTGGCAGCCGAGCAGGCTGCGCGCGATCGTGAAATTGAAGAAGCCGAGAAGCGCAACCGAGAAATGCAGGCAGAGCAAGAGCGCGTAAGTACGCAAACCAACGAAGCTGAACCGGCTAAAGCCGACGCCGACAAGGCCAAGGCCAAAGACAACGCGGACAAGGCCGCCGCCGACGCTGAGCGTTTGCGTGAGGAAGCCAAGCGCCAGCGCGCCGCTCGCCGATCGGTAGAAAGCGAAGTTGCCGAAATCAATCGGCTGATGGCCGAGTCGCGCAAGCCCAAGCCCAAGCCGGTCGAAGCACCCAAGCCGGTAGCACCGGCTGCGGTTGCTGCCAAGCCGGCCAGCGCCAAGCCGACGGCGGCCAAACCGGCTGCTGCGCCTGCGGCACCCGGCGCCAAGAAGCACGTCAAGAGCGAAAAGCTGTCTTCGACCTGGCAGGACGACGCGAGCAAGCGACGCGGTGCTACCAAGGGACGTACCGACAACACCGGCGGTGGCTGGCGTGGTCCGGGCGGCGCCCGTGGTCGTTCGCGAGGCCGCAATTCGCGCGGTTCCGATCGCTCGGCAGCACCGCCGGCAGAATTCATCGCGCGTGAGATTCACGTGCCTGAAACCGTTACCGTGGCCGATCTGGCGCACATGATGTCGGTGAAGGCGGCCGAAGTCATCAAGGCGCTGATGAAGATGGGCCAGATGGTGACGATCAATCAGGTGCTGGATCAGGAAACCGCAATGATCCTGGTCGAAGAACTTGGCCACAAGGCGGTTGCCGCCAAGCTCGACGACCCGGAAGCCTTCCTCGAAGAAGGTCTGGCCGGCGAAGAGCAGGGCGAGGCTGTGCCGCGTCCGCCAGTGGTGACCGTGATGGGTCACGTCGATCACGGCAAGACCTCATTGCTCGATTACATCCGTACCAGTAAGGTCGCAGCAGGCGAAGCCGGCGGGATTACCCAGCACATCGGTGCCTATCACGTTGAAACCGAGCGTGGCGTGGTGACCTTCCTGGATACCCCGGGTCACGAGGCCTTCACGGCCATGCGGGCTCGCGGTGCGAAGGCTACCGATATCGTCATCCTGGTGGTGGCGGCCGACGACAGCGTGATGCCGCAGACCAAAGAGGCGATCAGTCACTCGCGCGCGGCCGGTGTGCCGATCGTGGTGGCCATGAACAAGATCGACAAGGCCGATGCCAATCCTGAGAAACTGAAGCAGGATCTGGTCGCCAACGACGTCATTCCCGAGGAATTTGGCGGCGATGTGCCGGTGATTCCGGTGTCGGCGAAAACCGGCGAGGGCATCGACGACTTGCTCGAAAACGTCTTGCTGCAGGCGGAAATTCTCGAATTGCAGGCTCCTGCCGACGGCGCAGCCAAAGGCATGGTCATCGAGGCTCGCCTCGACAAGGGCCGTGGTCCGGTGGCAACCGTGCTGGTGACCTCCGGCATGCTGAAGAAGGGTGACATCGTGCTGGCCGGTTCGTCGTTCGGTCGTGTGCGGGCCATGGTCGATGAGGCGGGCAAACCCGTTGACGCGGCTGGTCCGTCGATTCCGGTCGAGATTCAAGGTCTGGCTGAAGTGCCTAACGCCGGTGACGACGTCATTGTGCTTGGTGATGAGCGTAAAGCGCGCGAGATTGCGCTGTTCCGGCAGGGCAAGTTCCGCGATGTCAAACTGGCCCGTCAACAGGCTGCGAAGCTGGAGAACATGTTCGACCAGATGACTGAAGGCGATGTGCAGACCTTGCCGCTGATCATCAAGGCCGACGTTCAGGGTTCGCAGGAAGCCTTGTCGCAGTCGCTCATCAAGCTGTCGACCGACGAAGTCAAGGTGGTCATCGTGCACCAGGCAGTGGGCGGCATCAACGAGTCGGACATCAATCTGGCGGCGGCATCCAAGGCCGTCATCATTGGCTTCAACGTGCGTGCCGATCAGCAGGCCCGGCGCATTGCTGAAGGCGAGGGCGTGCAACTGCGCTACTACAACATCATTTACGACGCGGTCGATGACGTGAAATCGGCCATGGCCGGGATGTTGTCACCCGAGGAGCGCGAAGAGGCGCTGGGTATTGTCGAGATCCGGCAGGTCTTCAAGGTTTCCCGCATCGGCAATATTGCCGGTTGTATGGTCCTCGAAGGCTTGGTCCGGCGCGGTGCCAAGGTGCGGCTGTTGCGTGACAACACCGTCATCTGGACCGGCGAACTCGACTCGCTCAAGCGCTTCAAGGATGACGCACGTGAAGTCAAGGAAGGCTTTGAATGTGGTCTGTCGCTCAAGGGCTACGACGACATCAAGGTTGGTGATCAACTGGAAGCCTTCGAAATCAAGGAAGTGGCCCGCACGCTGTAGGTCACTGTCGTCTGAGGGACAGGTGCGGGTTCGCTCGCGCCTGTCTGACCGACCAACGCAAACCCGAACCGCATGAAACGTCAACGAAGCAGCAGCGGGAACCGGGCAGAGCGAGTTGCCCAGCAACTGCATCAGGAAGTGGCCGCCATTGTGCGCGGCGAATTGAAAGATCCACGCATCGGGATGGTGACCATCACCGGCGTCGATCTGACGCCTGATTACGCCTATCTCACTGTGCATTTTTCAGTACTGCCCGATGATGAGGAAACCGTCGCGCGCTCCATCAGTGGACTGCAGGCGGCGGCTGGCTTTGTGCGCGGCCAACTCGGCCGCCGGGTCCGGATTCACACCACGCCCGATGTGCGTTTCGTGCACGATGCAAGCACGGCCCGCGGCATGGCAATGTCCAATCTGATCGATCAGGCACTGGCCGGCGCAGCGCCCGCCACCGATGATGACCAGACTGACGGCTCGTCATCAGACGGCGACGCCAGCCAGGAGAATTGATGGCCGCCCGGCGACAATGGCGGAAAGTGGACGGCGTGCTGCTGCTCAACAAGCCGCACGGCTTTACGTCCAACGATGCTCTGCAAGTGGTGCGGCGCGCCTATTCGGGCAAAAAAGCTGGCCACGGTGGTACGCTCGATCCGCTGGCTACCGGCTTGTTGCCCGTGGCCTTTGGCGCGGCGACGCGGTTTTTGCACGATCTGGTCGAGGCCGAGAAGGTCTATACCGCAACGGTACGGCTCGGGTGGCGATCCAGCACCGGCGACGGTGAGGGCGAGCTGACGGCCGAGCCTTCGTATGCAGGGGGGCTGCCCGATCAGGAAAAGATCGACCATGTGATCAAGGCTTTTACCGGGCCGATCTCGCAGCGCCCGCCGATGTATTCGGCGCTGAAGTTTCAGGGCCGCCCGCTCTACGAATATGCGCGGGCCGGCATTCATATCGATCGGCCGGCGCGCGAAGTTACCGTGCACGAGTTGACCATCGAGTCGGCATCGCCGGAAGTACTGGTTTTGCGAGTGCGCTGCAGCAAAGGCACATACATCCGGGTGCTGGCCGAAGATATTGGTGATGCGCTGGGCACCGGCGCGTATTTGTCCGACCTGCGCCGGGATGCAGTAGGGCGCTTTGATCTGACGCAGGCGATTGATCTGGCCCGGATACAGGCGGCAGCGCCCGCTGACCGACAGGCCGAGCTGGACGAGTTGCCGCCATTGTTGCCGGTCGATGCGATGGTGCGTGAATTGCCGGAAGTGGCGCTCGATGAGCGCTGCGCGCAACGTTTTACCAACGGTCAGGGCATTGATCTGACCGCCGTGTCATCGATGAGCGCCAGGATGGCAGCAGCAAGCGACACCGAACAGCGGTGGCGCGTGTACGGCGAAGGCCGTTTTCTGGGTCTGGCGCGTCAGCAGGAACACATGTTGAATCCGCTACGCGTATTGCCTGTAACCCACGAAAGCTGACTACTCTTTACTGCCGGCGCCGGGCCTTCTCATCGAGCCGGCCGCACCACAAAACCTCAATCTCCTGAGAGCACCTCTTGACTACCGAACACATTCGAAACCTGGCGATCATCGCCCACGTTGACCATGGCAAAACGACCCTGGTTGATCAATTGCTGCGCCAGTCGGGCACCTTCCGGGCCAACCAACAGGTTGCCGAGCGTGTCATGGACAACAACGACATCGAGCGCGAACGCGGTATCACCATTCTGGCCAAGAACTGCGCGGTCGAGTACAAAGGGACCCGGATCAACATCGTTGACACCCCGGGCCACGCCGACTTCGGCGGTGAGGTAGAGCGCGCGCTGTCGATGGTCGACGGTGTGGTGTTGCTGGTGGACGCCGTTGATGGCCCGATGCCGCAGACCCGCTTTGTGACCCGCAAGGCGCTGGCCCTCGGCCTGCGCCCGATTGTGCTGATCAACAAGGTTGACCGGCCTGGCTCGCGTCCGGACTGGGTGTTGAATGAAACCTTTGATCTGTTCTACAACCTGGGCGCCGATGAATCGCAGCTCGACTTCGTGTCGGTGATGGCGTCGGCGCTTTACGGCTGGGCGGTTCGGGACGCGGCAGATCTGCCGACTGTACCCATCAACAGCGAAGCCGACGCCAAAGCGGCAGGTGTCTCGATGAACCCGCTGTTCGACGCCATTCTCGAGCAAGTGCCGCCGCGTCGCGACGATGGGGATGGCGCCTTGCAGATGCAGATTTCGGCGCTCGATTACTCCAGCTATGTCGGCAAGATCGGCATCGGTCGGATCAATCGCGGCACCGTCAAGGTGAATGCACCGGTGGTTGTCGCCGTGCCCGGCGAAGATGGCAAGCCCGTCGTCAAGCCGGCCAAGATTGGTCAGGTCTTGCGTTTTGTCGGCCTGGATCGCGCCAGTGTCGACTCGGCCAGCGCCGGCGATATTGTCTCCATTACCGGCATCGACTCGATCGATATTGGCACCACCATCTGCGATGTGGCCAATCCGGAACCCTTGCCGATGTTGCACGTCGACGAGCCGACCATGACGATGGAGTTCCTGGTGAATACCTCGCCGATGGCCGGTCGCGAAGGCAAGTACGTCACCAGCCGACAGCTGCGTGAGCGGCTCGAGCGTGAGCTGAAGGCCAACGTGGCGTTGCGGGTTGAATTCACGGGCGACTCGGACACCTTCCTGGTGTCCGGCCGGGGTGAATTGCACCTGACCATTCTGCTCGAAAACATGCGTCGCGAAGGCTTTGAAATGGCCGTGTCGAAGCCGAAGCCGAAAATCATTGAGCGCGATGGCGAGCGCCTTGAGCCTTACGAATCCTTGTCGATGGACGTCGAGCAGGATCACCAGGGTCCGGTGATGGAACTGCTGGGCCGGCGCCGCGGTGAACTGACCAATATGGTGCCCGACAGCGCCGGACGGGTACGGCTCGATTACCGGATTCCGGCTCGTGGCCTGATCGGTTTTCATCACGAGTTTCTGAACATGACCCGCGGCAGCGGCATCATGAGCCACGTGTTCGACGAATACGCGGCCTGGGCCGGTGAGATCGAAGGCCGCCGCAACGGCGTGTTGATTTCGCAGGATGACGGCAATTCAGTCGCCTACGCGTTGTGGAAGTTGCAGGAGCGGGGCCGCATGTTTGTCTCGCCGGGCGAGCCGCTTTACGAAGGCATGATCATCGGTATCCATTCGCGCGACAATGATCTGGTGGTCAACCCGGTTCGCGAGAAGAAGCTGACCAACGTGCGCTCGTCGGGTAAGGACGATGCGATCACGCTGACGCCGCCGATGGAGCTGACCCTGGAGCGTGCGGTGGAGTTCATCGCCGACGACGAATTGGTCGAAATCACGCCCACCAGCATCCGGTTGCGCAAGCGCTGGCTCAAAGAGCACGAGCGTCGCAAGTACACGCGCGACACGCAAACCGCCTGAGCAATTCCGGCGATTGACCCAGCCATGCGTTAATCTCTACATTAGCGCATGGCTGATAAAAAAACCGAGACAAACCAGACCCCCGACATCATCACCGACCCGGCTGCCACTGCGCGCGCCGATGAAGTGGCATGGGTAGGGGCAGGCCTGAACCGGCCGGAGTGCGTGCTGGTCACGCGGGCCGGTCACTGGTACAGCGCCGACTGGCGGGGCGGCGTCGCGCACGGTCTGCCCGATGGTTCGCAACGCCTTTACCAGGGCCGAATTTCCGCTGATCGACCGCTGCGCCCCAATGGCGTCGCCCTCTGTGCCGACGGCTCCTTTCTGCTTGCCGACCTCGGCGAAACCGCCGGCGGGGTCTTCCGGCTGCAACGCGACGGCACGGTTGAACCCTTTCTCGTCGAACTCGACGGGCGGCAATTGCCGCCGTGCAATTTTGTTACGCAGGATCGTCAGGGCCGCACCTGGATTACCGTCAGCACTCGACTGCAACCGCGCTCATTGGGCTACAACGCCCGTTGCAACGACGGCTTCATCATCCTGGTCGATTCGCACGGGGCCCGGATCGTGGCCGATGGGCTGGGCTATACCAACGAATGTGTTATCGATGGTTCCGGTCAATATTTGTACGTAAACGAAACTTTCGTTCGTCGCCTGACCCGCTTCAGGCTCCACCCTGATGGCTCCCTGACTGATCGTACCGTCGTCACCACCTTCGGGGCCGGAACTTTCCCCGACGGGCTCGCGCTTGATGTCAATGGTGATTGCTGGATCACCAGCATCGTCAGCAATCGCCTGCTCAGAGTGCAGCCCGACGGCACGCAGACCATCTGGCTGGAGGACGTCGATGCTGCTCACCTGGACAAGGTCGAAGCGGCCTGGCAGCAGGACCGGATGGGGCGGGCCGAACTCGATGGCGTGCAAAGCCGGCGGCTGCGCAACATCTCCAGTCTGGCGTTTGGCGGGCCCGATCTGACCGAAGGGTATCTGGGTTGCCTGCTTGGCGATGCCATTGGTCGCTTGCGCATGCCGGTCGCCGGACTGGCACCGGTGCACTGGCATTACGACGACTGAGGCGAATTGGCTTCGGCGCGGCCTGGCATCGTGGCGGGCGACCAGTAGTCGGGGCGGGCGTAGGTTTGTTTGAGCATGTCGAGCAGCGCACGCACCCGCAGCGCCAGATGCTTGCGCTGGGCGTATACCGCGTAAATGGCGTTGTCGGGCGCACTGAATGGTTCCAGTACCGCCTGCAGGCGTCCGGCATGCAATTCGGCCTGCACTTCCCACATTGAGCGCCACGCCAGTCCGCATCCGGCCAGCGCCCAGTCGAGCAGCACCGAACCGTCGTTGCTCTGCATTTTGCCGGCCACGCGGATGGATTCGAGCCGGCCGTCGATCATGAATTGCCAGCCACGCGCCTGATTGCCGTAGTTGCCGAAGGTCAGGCAGTTGTGCTCGCCCAGCGCTTGTGGATCGGTCGGCTCGCCGTAGCGTCGCAGGTAGCGCGGGCTGGCCACGACCACGCGCCGATTGTTGGCCAGTTTGACGCCGACCAGGCTTGAATCTTCCAGTGTGCCCAGACGAACCGCGACATCGAATCGATCCGACACGATGTCCGTGAGCCCGTCGGTCAACTCGAGGGTGACCGAGAGCCCAGGGTGGGAGGCCAGAAAACCGGGCAGCAGAGGCGCGACATGGCGGCGGCCGAAGCCGGCCGGCGCGGTCAGTCTGATTTCACCCTGCATTTTGCTGCTGCCCAGCGAAACCGCTGCCTCGGCATCCTGCATTTGCGCCAGGATGCGCTGGGCATCGGCCAGAAAGCGGTTGCCTTCATGGGTCAGGGTCAGCTTGCGGGTGGTGCGCACGAACAGTTTGATCCCCAACCGCGACTCGAGCCGGCTCAGACGCCGGCTGATCACGGCCGTGGCCACGCCGGTAGCACTGGCCGCGGCGGAAAGACTGCCGCGCTGGGCAATCTGAACAAAGGTTTCGAGCTGGGAAAAACGGTCCATACCACTCCTTGTAATGCCTGTTTCAGCCAGTTTGGCCCCTCAAAAAGGTCAGCCTACTCGGGATTAATCGGATGCCGGGCATCTTATGCAGCCGCCGACTTAAGTTTGTAAACCGTCTGTCTGAACAGGGTTCGTTTGCCGCGCCGGGTACGCGAGACTGCTGACTTGATTCCCTGAACTCGCGCCGAGCAGACTTGATATGACTGGACTTTTCAATTTACGCACGCGGTTAGCGCTGTGCGTTGCTTTGCTTGTTGTGGTCGCGTTAGGTTCTGTTTACTTCCTCGCGCAGCGCCTGGGCACCGATCTGAACAGCTCCGGCTTCGCCCAGGATCTGAACTCAATTGAAAATCGGGTGAGCGGCTCGTGGCAACGCGAAAGCGATGCGCTCAAAGGGGTTTTGTTCTCGGCAGTTTACGACAACGCCAATGCGGCGCAGCTGCGCGCTGGCGGCGTGCAAGACCTGTTGCAGCGAATGACACTGACCCTGGGACTGTCACAGGCCTGGGTGCTCGATGCCGATGAGAAACTGGTGGCGTCCAGCGGCGCAGATGCAGAGCTGGCCGTGACCGAGGATTCGCTTTATCTGGCCCGTAAAGCTCAGTCCAGCGGCAACGCCGAAGGCGTGGTCGTGTTTGGCGACAAAGCGGTGCTGGCGGCTGCCGCCCGGCTCAATGATGGTCCCCGCGGGCTGACGCTCCTTGTGGGCCGTGCTGTCGATCAGGCGATGGCGCGCAAAATGACCGAGCTGACCGGTGCCCGGATGGCGTTCTTCAAATTCAAGGCCGGCACGCGTGCCACGATGCTGGGCGCCGAAGTCGATCAGGCCTTGCTCAGCGACATTACTGATGTTGTTCGCGAGGTTGCAGCCAAGGGCGCGCAGACCTCGCGTGATCTCGCGCTGGGTGATCTGCAATTCCGGCTCAAGCTGATGCAGCAGTCGGATCAGGGCAATGTCTACGCGGCCATTGTGCCCGCGGTGCGGCCTATAGCCGACAAGATTGAAAGCTTCGTCAAAGCGGTCGGCATGATTGCTGCGGTCGCTCTGGCCCTGGCGCTGGCCGGTGGTCTGATGTTCGGCCAGCGGCTGACCCGCGCGCTGGACGAGTTGACCAAATCGGCGCGGCAGATCAGCAATGGTAGCTATGACATCGAGTTGCAGGCGCGCTCCAGTGATGAAATGGGCCGATTTGTCGAGAGCTTCCGGCATCTGGCGCAAAGTCTCAAGCAGCGCGAAGCCAAGATGTTCCAGGCCGCGCACCGCGATACCGTGACCGGTTTGCCGTCGCGGGCGTTGTTTGAAAACGAGATTGTTGATGCGGTTACCAAGGCGCGCAACCGGGGCGACTCGCTTGGCCTGATTACCATTGTGGTGGATCGTCTGCGTGAGGTGAACGATTCACTTGGGCGCAAGGCCAGTGATGCGATGCTCTCCGATATTGGCGACCGGGTCCGCCGGGCGCTCAAGGCCAGCGCTTCCGAAATCGGTACCGGTGACTGGCGTCCATTTGTGGCCCGTCTGGCAACCTATGAGTTCGGCGTCATTCTGCCCGACTGCGATGAAGAGAAAACCAATCTGATCGCCAAGAAACTGGCCGATGTGCTGGCCCGCCGCGTGGAGTTTGAAAGTCAGTCGGTTTTGCCCGGTGGCCGTATTGGCGTGGCGATCTTCCCGGACCACGGGATGGATCCGGCCAGCTTGCTGTACTCAGCCGATATCGCTGCCACGCATGCGCAGACTCAACTGACCAACATCGCAATCTTTGATCCTTCGTTTGAAGAGGCTCGTGAGAAGCAGTTGGCCATGCTGGGTGAGTTGCGCGAGGCACTCGAACACGGCGAATTGTCGGTCGCCATGCAGCCGAAGATCAGTCTGCAAAAGCAAGGCTCGTTGATGGCCGAAGCACTGATGCGCTGGGAGCATCCTGAGCGCGGGCCGCAGAATCCGGCCGAGTTTGTCCCCTTTGCCGAGAAGACCGGCTTCATTACGCAACTGACGAACTGGATCATCGATGCGGCGCTGGCGATGGCCGCCGAGTACTCACAAAAAGGTGTGCCGCTTGGAGTCTCGGTCAATTTGTCGCCGCGTGACCTTGGCAGTCCGGACTTTACGACTTATGTGGTTGAACGCTTGCGCGCCCATAAGTTGCGCGGTTCGATTCTGACGCTTGAAGTCACCGAGCAGGCGGTCGTCAATGCCTCGCCGATCGTGCGCCAGAACCTGGATGTGTTGTGGCGTCTGGGCGTGAAGATTGCCATCGATGATTTTGGTTCCGGCTTCGCGAGCATTGAACAGTTGCGGGCCTTGCCGTTGTCATACCTGAAGATTGATCGTCAGTATGTCAGCGGTCTGGTAACCGACGAGGCGAGCCGGATCGTCGTCAAGGCCTCGATTGAACTCGGCCATGCGATCGGCGTGGAAGTGGTCGCCGAGGGCGTGGAAACGACCGAGCAACTGGAGGCCTTGCGCACGCTCAATTGCGATCAGGCGCAGGGATACTTCGTAGGCAAACCGCTTGCGCATGATGATTTTGAAGCCTGGGTGCAGACCCGGGCCGCGACTTTCGATGTCGGCGGCAGCCCGCGGGGCGGTCGTCGCAGTGCGGGCAAAGCGGAATTGGCCGCCGCCGCCGCCGCGGCCGCGGCATCGGGTGGCGCCACCGCTGCGGCAAGCGCCGCCGGGCCGGCAACCGCCGCTGCTCCGGCACCGGCGCGGCTTGAGCCAGCCGCCCCGGGCAGACCCGCCGTGGCGGCACCGAGTGCCCCCGAACCGGCCGCTGATGCCGACGCCGATGGTCTTGATTTTGAATTCGAGCTGCCGGCGCTCGACGCCGAACCCGGCGCGCGTGAGTCTGCCGAGTCGGCACCAGCGCCTGACAAGCCGGCAGCCAGTGCTGCGTCTGGCACGCTCGAATTGATGCCCGAAGCGACTGACGGCGAGATGCCGCCGCTGTCGTTCGAAACGCCCGAGGCTGAAAGCAAGGCCTGAATTCGAACTGAGCGGGGCGAGTGCCGCCTCATGGCGTGGGGCGGCCGGGCGCAAGAGGTGGCGGTTTCTGGCATCATCGCTTTTTATGATGCCTGCCCGTTGCGCACTTCTGCCCACTCATGCTGATTGTTATTTCGCCGGCTAAAACGCTGGATCTCGACTCACCGCTGACCACCGATTTGCATACCCAGCCCGAGCGGCTCGATGATGCCGAGCAGTTGCTCAAGGTGTTGCGTCCCAAGTCACCCGCTGCCCTGTCCAAACTGATGTCGATCAGCGACAAGCTGGGGGCCTTGAATGCCGCGCGTTTTCAGGAGTGGGCGCAACCGTTCACGACCGACAATGCCCGGCCGGCCATTCTTACCTTTGCCGGCGATGTCTACGATGGCCTTGACGCTCGGTCCTTGTCCGAAGCCCGCCTGAAGTGGGCCCAGGATCACCTGCGGATTCTTTCCGGGTTGTATGGCTTGTTGCGTCCGCTCGATCTGATGCAGGCCTACCGACTCGAAATGGGCACTCGCCTCAAAACGCGGCGCGGCGACAATCTCTATCAGTTCTGGGGGCCGACGATTGCGCAATCGCTCAATGAGGCACTGGCTGCTGACAAATCGCCGGTGCTCGTGAACCTGGCCTCGGATGAATATTTCAAGGCTGTAGACAGGAAAACGCTCAATGCACGCATTGTGCAGCCGGTGTTTCAGGAGCCGCGGCCGGGTAAAGACAAGCCCTGGGCGGTGGTCAGTTTTCTGGCCAAGCGGGCGCGCGGCGCAATGACGCGCTACGTGATCGACAAACGCCTGAATGATGTTGAGGATCTGAAAGCATTCGATCGCGATGGTTACCGGTTTGCGCCGGAAGCGTCATCCGACGATCGCTGGGTATTCAGGCGTCTCGAACAATAAGCGGTTCGGGTTCGAGCAGCACGCCGAAAGTGGCCTGCACGCTGGCGATGATTTGCCCTGCCAGCGCGACGATATCCTGGCCGCTGGCTTGACCGTAGTTAACCAGCACCAGCGCATGCGCGTCGTGGACGCCGGCATCGCCCTGACGCCAGCCCTTGAAACCACATTGTTCGATCAGCCAGCCGGCCGGCAGTTTGACCGCCGCACTCCCGTCAGTGGTCGACGCCGGAAAGACCGGCAGCGACGGCCATTGCTGTTGCAGATTGGCGGCCGTGGCCGGCGCTACCACCGGGTTCTTGAAAAAGCTGCCGGCATTGCCGAGCACGGCCGGGTCAGGGAGCTTGCGGGTGCGGATACGGCACACGGCCTGGGCGACTTGCTCGGCGCTGGGCTCGGCATGGCCGCTGGCCTGCAACTCCTGGCGCAAATTGCCGTAGTCAAGCTGCGGGGCGCTGCGTGCGGACAGGCGTAGTTGCACGGCGGTAATCAGCCAGCGGCCCGGTTGCTGCTTGAAGATCGAATCCCGGTAGCCGAAGCGGCAATCGGCCGGGGTCATTGCAAGCGTCGTGTTGCTGACGCGATCAAAGGCTTCAACGGCGGCGAGCCGGTCGGCCAGTTCGACGCCGTAGGCACCGATGTTCTGGACCGGCGCGGCGCCCACGGTGCCGGGAATCAGCGCAAGGTTTTCCAGTCCGTAGCACTGTCGGGCCAATGTCCATTGAACGAGTTCGTGCCAGATTTCGCCGGCCGCGGCGCGCACCAGGCGCTCGTCAGCAGGCGCGCCCGGCGGCGGTGTCAGTTCTTCGATCCCGCGCAGGCCGACATGCAGTACTGCCGGCACGCGCGGGGTGGCCAACACGACATTGGAGCCAGCACCGAGGATCAGCCCGCCGGGCTGGGCATCGAGCCAGCGCACGGCCTGACGCAGTGATTCTTCATCGGTTCGGCTCAGCGTGCAGAACTGTTCGGCCACGCACGGGCAGTCCAGCGTATTGAGTGCTTGCAGGCTGACCTCGCGGCGCACCTCCGGCTCTGCACGAAGGGTCTGGTCAGCGCTGGGGGCAGGGCGGTTCAAGTTGGCTGGTAGGCCAGTCGGACGTAGATTGGCGCGTAGGCCTCGGCCTGAGTGATTTCGACCAGCGACTCGCGGGCGAGTTCGAGCATGGCCAGGAAGGTGACGACGACGATCTGTTGATTGTCTTCAACACCGAACAAGTCGGTGAACTCGGCAAAGCGGGCGCCTTGCAGGCGCCGCAATACCTTGGTCATGTACTCACGGACCGACAAGGCGTCGCGGGTGATGTGATGGTGGCGTACCAGTTTGGCCCGCTTCAGGATGTCGAGCCAGGCCGCCCGCAGGTCGTCGGGATTGACGTCGGGCAGCCGGATTTGCAGCGATTGTTCGACATGCACATGAGCCGGTTCGAAGTCGCGCCCTTGTTGCGGAATCAGGTTCAGTTCGGCGGCGGCCAGTTTGATGCGTTCGTATTCAATCAGCCGGCGGGCCAGTTCGGCGCGTGGATCGTCGACTTCTTCGCCGGTGTCGGCATCGCGGACTGGCAGCAACATGCGCGACTTGATGTCGATCAGCAGCGCGGCCATCAGCAGATATTCGGCCGCCAGCTCGAGGTTTCGGCTCCGGATCTCGTCGATGTAGACCAGATACTGATGCGTGACTTCGGCAACCGGTATGTCGAGGATGTTGAAGTTCTGCTTGCGGATCATGTAGAGCAGCAGATCGAGCGGCCCCTCGAAGGTATCGAGAAAGATCTCGAGGGCATCGGGCGGAATGTATAAATCGAGGGGCAGCTTGGTCAGCGGCTCGCCATAGAGCTTGCCGTAAACCTTGAGTTCGAGTTGCTCACCGATAACCGGATCGAGCACGACATCCTTGTCACTGCCTTTTTTGCCGGCTTTGGCACCGCGCTTGCCGGTGGCTGGCTTGGCATCCGGGGCCGATGAGGCGCTGGCGTCGGTCGCTACCGTCGTCTCGTCCGTAGCGGGCGAGTCGGGCGCAACGTCGGGTTTACCATCTGCAACAACTACATTGTCGTCCGATGGGTTCGCCTCATCCGTTGGAATCATCGGGCTCAGTCGCTCGTTTGGTAGACGTAGGCACGCTGCGGGACCCGGGATTCGGCGTTCCGGCGCTGCGTTTCCTGATCCTGGGGGTGATCCCACCAGATGGCCCGTGCGTCGCGCTGGGCTTGCGGCAACTCAGGATGCGCGGTTTTGAGTTCGCGCAGAAAGCGCGTGATGTCTGATTCATACATGCCACAATTTTAACCCACGGCGCCCCATCTGGGCCGTCAGTTCACGTTCTGACCGGGAGATTTGATGAGATTGCTGCGACCGCTGATGCTGCTGTTGGTTTTGACTCTTGGCGGCTGCGATTATTTTGCGGCCCGCACGCTTGAGGCGGGCGTTTCGACCGAAACCGATGTGCGCAAGCTGATGGGACATCCGGAGGTGATCTGGGCCGAAGAAGACGGCACCCGCGTGCTGGAGTACCCGCGCGGCCCGGTCGGTACCGAGACTTACATGGTGACCATCGGCCCCGACGGCAAATACCGGGCGATGGAAAATGTCCTTACAAAAGAGCGGTTTGCGCAGATCAAGCCAGGGATGGATCGCGATGCGGTGCGGCGCATGCTGGGCAAGCCTTCCGAAATCCAGTTTTTCGCGCTGAGCAAAGAGGAGGTCTGGAGCTTTCGCCATATCGGCGAAATGTCAGACCAGGACATGTTCAATGTCCACTTTGACATGGGCGGCGTGGTGCGCCGCTTGTCCGTGACGCGCCACCCGCAATTCGACAACGCCTGAGGCGGCTGTGCCATTCGCCGTCGCGGGCGCGCATCCGCCGCTTTGGGGGGCGGGCGCGCCGTTCGCTGCTTTCTGGCGTCGGCGCGCCGCATGCCGCACGCGGGGGCGCCGGCGCGCGGCACGCCAGAACGCTCAGCGCACCGGCATGCCGGGCGTAGCGCCACTGTCGGGCGCCAGCAGGAAAATGCCGTCGTTGCCTTCACCGGCGGCCAGTACCATCCCTTCGGACACGCCGAAGCGCATCTTGCGTGGTGCCAGATTGGCCACCATCACCGTGAGCCGGCCTTCCAGAGCGGCCGGATCGTAGGCGCTGCGAATGCCGGAGAACACCGTGCGTTTGCCGGCACTGCCCAGGTCGAGCACCAGTTTGAGCAATTTGTCCGAGCCCTCGACCGTGCTGGCCTGCTCGATGAGAGCAATGCGCAAATCGACCTTGGCGAAGTCATCGAACACGATCTCGCTGGGGGCGCTTGGCGCGGCGGCGGGTTTCTTCCTGGCGGCCGACTTCTTTTTCTCCGGCACGGGAGCCGCTGGCGCCTCGTCGGTGCCGAACAAGGCGTCGAGTTGTTTGGCTTCGATGCGCTTGACCAGATGCTGATAGGGCTGAATCTGGTGGCCGGCCGGCAAGGCCTTGCCGATATCGGCCCAATTGAGCGCCGGCAACGCCAGTTGGTTCAGCGCGGCCTGGGCGGTGGCCGGAATTACCGGGGCCAGCAGGCGGACCAGATCGGCGTAGGCATTGAGTGCGGTTGAGCAGACCACTTGCAGGCGCTGCTGATTGGCCGGATCTTTGGCCAGCTCCCAGGGCTTTTCGGCATCGACGAACTGATTGACCGCATCGGCGTATTGCATGATTTCGCGAATGGCGCGGCCGAAGTCACGGCGCTCGAACGCGTCGCCGACGGCGTCGGCGCCGGGCCAGGCCTGGGCCAGACGCTCGCGTGCGGCCTGATCGGGTTCGCCGAGCTGGCCATCGAAGCGCTTGAGGATGAAGCCACTGCAGCGGCTGGCGATGTTGACGAGTTTGCCGACCAGGTCGCTGTTGACCCGAGCCATGAAGTCGTCAGGGTTGAAGTCGACATCTTCGACCCGGGCGTTGAGCTTGGCCGCCAGGTAGTAGCGCAGCCAGTCGGGGTTCAGGTCGAGTTCAAGATAGCGCAGCGGCGAGATGCCGGTGCCCCGGCTCTTGCTCATCTTGGAGCCACCGACAGTGACAAAGCCATGGACGTTGACGTTGTCGGGCGTTTTGCGACCGGCAAAATGCAGCATGGCCGGCCAGAACAACACATGGAAATAGATGATGTCCTTGCCGATGAAATGCACTTGCTCGAGCGCCGGGTCGGCCAGCAAGGCGTCGAAATCCAGACCTTGCTCGGCACAATGGGCCTTCAGCGAGGCCAGATAGCCGATTGGTGCGTCCAGCCAGACGTAGAAATACTTGCCCGGTGCGTCCGGAATTTCAATGCCGAAGTAGGGCGCATCGCGCGAGATATCCCAATCGTTCAGCGATGACTCGGCCGGCTCGGTAACATCGGCATCGGGAGCCGCCGGCTTGTTGCCCAGCCACTCCTGGGCCTTGGCCAGCACCTCAGCCTGCAGGCGCGGCCGGCCTTGCCGGTCCTGACTGCTCGTCCAGTCGCGCAGGAACTCAACGCAGCGCGGATCGGAGAGCCGGAAGAAATAGTGCTCGGATTCACGCAGTTCGGGGGTGGCGCCACTGAGCGCCGAGCGCGGATTGCCCAGTTCGGTGGGCGAATACACCGAACCGCAGACCTCGCAGGCGTCGCCGAACTGATCGGGCGACTTGCAGACCGGGCAATCGCCTTTGACGAAGCGGTCGGCCAGAAACATGCCTTTGACCGGGTCGAAGAACTGTTCGATGACGCGGGTGGTGATCAGATTCTGTTCGCGCAGTGCCCGATAGACGGATTGGGACAGTTCGACGTTCTCGGGCGAATCGGTGCTGTGCCAGTGATCGAACTGGATATTGAAGCCTTGCAAC
>CAXBNM010000054.1:0-17845 GCA_963976885.1 uncultured Burkholderiaceae bacterium | reverse complement strand
CGTTGCGCTGGCGATGGCTGCTGGTGCCTTGCACCGCAGCGCGGCGCAAATGGCGGTGGCTGTCACCGGTGTGGCTGGGCCGGGCGGCGGTTCGGCCGACAAACCCGTAGGCACGGTATGGTTTGGCTGGGCGCAGCGTGAGGCGGAGGGTCAAATCAGCCTGATGAGTCAGCGGATGCAGTTTGCTGGCGACCGATCAGAGGTACGATTGCGCACGGGCCTGCACGGCCTGGCCGTTTTGCTCGATAGCCTGCAGGAGCCAGCCCGTTTAGAGGCTGCCGGCCTGCAATGGTCTCGTGCCGCCGGCAATGAATAGGTCAGGTGGTTAAAACATCAGGCTGATTGTTTATACAGTGTTTGCGTGACATAATTGCTCCATGGTCAACGTGCAAGTGCAAGCTTGCCTAACCGGTCCACATCCACATGGGGAGCACCGAATATGCAAAGCGCAGCTAATGAAAAGGTCATCAAAATGAACGACGCCAAAAAATCTGAGCGGGATAAGGCGCTGGCAGCGGCGCTTTCCCAAATTGACAAGCAATTCGGCAAGGGCTCGGTGATGCGCCTGGCCGATGGCGAGGTGGTGGCCGATATCGAATCGGTGTCCACCGGCTCGCTGGGTCTCGATGTGGCGCTTGGTATTGGCGGTCTGCCGCGTGGCCGGGTCGTTGAAATCTACGGCCCTGAGTCCTCGGGTAAAACCACGCTGACCCTGCAAGTCATTGCTGAAATGCAGAAACTCGGCGGTACCGCGGCCTTCATCGATGCCGAACACGCGCTCGATTCGCAATATGCACGCAAACTGGGTGTCAACCTCGAAGAACTGCTCATTTCGCAGCCTGACACCGGTGAGCAAGCCCTCGAAATTACCGATGCGCTGGTTCGCTCTGGCTCGGTCGACCTGATCGTCATCGATTCGGTTGCCGCGCTGACGCCGCGCGCCGAAATTGAGGGCGATATGGGCGACTCTCTGCCCGGTCTGCAGGCGCGGCTGATGTCGCAGGCACTGCGCAAACTCACCGGCAGCATCAAACGTACCAATTGTCTGGTCATCTTCATCAACCAGATCCGCATGAAAATCGGTGTGATGTTCGGCAGTCCCGAAACCACTACCGGCGGTAATGCGCTCAAGTTCTATTGCTCGGTTCGTCTCGACATCCGTCGCATCGGCTCCATCAAGAAGGGCGACGAAGTCGTCGGCAACGAAACCCGGGTCAAAGTCGTTAAAAACAAGGTCGCACCGCCCTTCAAAATGGCTGAATTTGACATTTTGTATGGTGAAGGCACTTCGCGAGAGGGTGAGTTGCTCGATATGGGCTCCTCAATTGGCATCGTCGACAAGGCCGGCGCCTGGTATAGCTACAACGGCGAGCGGGTTGGTCAGGGTAAAGACAACGCGCGTGAGTTCCTGCGTGAGCATCCCGAAATGGCCCTCGAAATCGAAAACCGCATCCGTGAGCACCATGGCGTCAAGCCGCGTGGCGGCGGCGAGTTGAACGAAAGCGAAGAAAAAGCGGCCTGAACCTCACTGGGTACTGTTTAACCGATGATCACTTCCCATTCAGCCCGACCCTCTGGTCGGGCCATGGCCGGATCGCAGGCGCAGCATTATGGCGACAGCGCAGTGGCCGATCCTGGTGAGGTCAAGCGGCTGCGCGCCAGGCTGCTGCGGTTGCTGTCGCGGCGCGAATACAGCCTGCATGAGTTGCGCAACCGGCTTGGCGCGCCGTCCCGCAAAGACGGTTCGGTAGCCTGTCCGGTCGCCATCGAAGAAGCCCTCGACTGGGCGGTAAGTTGCGACTTGCAAAGCGATGAGCGCTTTGCCGAGTCGCTGATCCGGCGCAGCAGTCAGCGCCACGGGCTCAGTCGCATCAAGTTGCAACTCAAAGCCAATCACATCGATCCGCAGCTTGTTGAGCGACTGGTCGATGGCCTCCATGAAAGTGAACGGCATCGAGCATTCGCATTATGGGAAAATCGGTTCGGTGTGTTACCTGAAACCGACAAGGAAAAAGCGCGGCAGTTTCGGTTTTTGCTCAGCCGTGGCTTCAAACACGAAACCGTGCTGCGCATCCTGCGAGGTGCGGTCGACTGAGCCATCAGCAGGGTGCGAGGGCGTCTGTTCGCTGGTTTTGGGTGTCACGCGTGCTAGACTCGCCGCTTTCGTGCCAACCGATCCGCTGGCGTCAGCCTGCCCGCTGCCATGATGAGCCCTCGCATGGCCCCGGCAACTCCTCGCAGGCTCCCGTCGGTCATCAGCGTCATGATCTACCCCCTTTGTTTCATTACCTCAGCTTCCTTCGCCCGATTGCCGGCCGTAGGCGGTTGCGCGTGCGGCATCCGTTGATGCTCCACGTTGCAGGCCCAGGTTGCCTGATGATGGAAGCCAAGTGGCGGGCAGATCGGCTCGGCCGGTACGATTAACGGGTTCAAATGATTTTTACTGGCATGCAGTGGTGCTGGGTGTCGCTTAAGGAAATGACATGAAGATCCATGAGTATCAGGGCAAGGAAATTCTGAAGAAGTACGGTGTGCCCGTCCCGCGCGGCATTCCCTGTTTTTCAGTCGAAGATGCAGTCAAGGCAGCCGAGTCACTCGGCGGCGCCGTCTGGGTCGTCAAGGCACAGATTCATGCCGGCGGGCGTGGCAAGGGCGGTGGCGTCAAGGTCGCCAAGTCGCTGGACGAGGTTAAAGCCTACGCCAACGATATCCTCGGCATGCAACTGGTCACCCATCAGACCGGCGCCGAAGGCCAGTTGGTGCGGCGATTGCTCGTCGAAGAAGGGGCCGACATCAAGACCGAACTCTACGTCGGTATTGTCGTTGACCGTGAAACCCAACTCGTCACTCTGATGGCTTCCAGCGAAGGCGGGATGGACATCGAGGAAGTGGCCGAGAAAACCCCCGAGAAGATTCACAAGGTTTCGGTTCAGCCTGGTGCCGGTCTCACCGATGCCGACGCCGACAGCCTGGCCACCAAAATTGGCATCCCTGCCGCCTCGTTGCCGCAAGCGCGTACCGTTTTGCAAGGCTTGTATCAGGCGTTCTGGGATACCGACGCAAGTCTGGCCGAAATCAACCCGCTGATTCTGACTGGCGACGGTAAGGTGATTGCGCTCGACGCGAAGCTGAACTTCGACTCCAACGCTCTGTACCGCCACGATGATATCGTCGAGATGCGTGACCTCGACGAAGAAGATCCGGCTGAAATCGAAGCCTCCAAGTTTGATCTGGCCTATATCCAGCTCGATGGCAACATCGGTTGTCTGGTCAATGGTGCCGGTCTGGCAATGGCCACGATGGACACCATCAAGCTGTTCGGCGGCGAGCCGGCCAACTTCCTGGATGTGGGCGGCGGCGCCACCACCGAGAAGGTCACCGAAGCGTTCAAGATCATGCTTCGCAACCCGAATCTCAAAGCCATTCTGGTTAATATTTTTGGCGGCATCATGCGCTGCGACGTTATTGCCGAGGGCGTGATCGGGGCTTCGAAGGCGGTTGGCCTGAAGGTGCCGCTGGTCGTGCGCATGAAGGGCACGAACGAAGATATCGGCAAGAAGATGCTGGCGGACTCCGGTTTGCCGATCATCAGTGCCAACACCATGGGTGAGGCAGCCAGGCAGGTTGTGGCCGCTGCTGACAAAGCCTGATTCCCCGGACACTACGCAAAGGTTAGACGTCGATGAGCATCTTGATCAACAAGGACACCAAGGTCATCACCCAGGGTATGACTGGCAAGACCGGCCAGTTCCACACACGTATGTGTCGCGACTATGCCAACGGTAAAGCGGCATTTGTTGCTGGTGTGCACCCCAAGAAAGCGGGTTCCGATTTCGAGGGCATTCCCATTTACGGTACCGTCAAGGATGCCGCCAAAGAAACCGGCGCCACCGTGTCGGTCATTTATGTTCCGCCCGCAGGTGCAGCCGGCGCGATCTGGGAAGCGGTCGAAGCCGATCTCGATCTGGTGGTCTGCATTACCGAAGGCATCCCCGTGCGCGACATGATCGAAGTGCGCGAGCGCATGCGCCGTGAAAAGCGCAAGACCATCCTGCTTGGACCGAACTGCCCGGGCGTGATTACTCCCGATCAGCTCAAGATCGGCATCATGCCGGGCCATATCCATCTGGCTGGACGCATTGGTGTGGTTTCGCGTTCGGGCACGCTTACCTATGAAGCGGTTGGGCAACTGACCGAACTCGGTCTGGGTCAGTCGTCGGCAGTCGGCATTGGCGGCGATCCGGTCAACGGTCTCAAGCATATCGATGTGCTGAAGATGTTCAATGATGATCCCGACACCGATGCCGTCGTGATGATTGGCGAAATCGGCGGTAGCGATGAAGAGCAAGCCGCGCTCTGGGCCAAGGACAACATGACCAAGCCCATCGTTGGCTTCATCGCTGGTGTTACCGCCCCTCCGGGCAAGCGTATGGGTCATGCCGGCGCCATTATTTCCGGTGGCAAAGGGACGGCTCAGGAGAAGCTTGCGGTCATGGAGAGCTGCGGCATCAAGGTCACGAAAGACCCCTCCGAAATGGGTGATTTGCTCAAGAGCGTCATCTGATTCGGTTGACTGCCGCGCCTGCGGGCGTGGCGATGGCGGCCTGTTCGCCCGATCCGACCGTCTTCAGGGGTTTCTGACCCTTCGGGCCGGGCTGCCAGTGGCAGTCCGGCCCGATTGTTTTAGCTGAACAACCATTGCGGAGTCCGCAGCATTGCTTGAATTGCTCACCACGTTGAACTGGGCTGCCGTGGGGCAGATCATCCTGATTGATATCCTGCTCGGCGGTGACAATGCCGTGGTGATCGCGCTTGCCTGCCGCAATCTGCCAGCGCGTATGCGCACTCGTGGCATCGTCTACGGCACGATTGGTGCCATTGTGGTGCGCATCATTCTGATCGTCTTTGCGGTTACCTTGCTGGCCTTGCCCTATCTGAAGCTGGTCGGTGGGCTGTTGCTGGTCTGGATCGGGGTGAAACTGTTGCTCCCCGAGCCGGATGAGGGCCATGCGGGCCTTGACGGCGGCGCGGGGCTGGCCAGTGCCATCAAGACGGTGATTCTGGCTGACCTCGTCATGAGCGTTGACAACGTGATCGGCATTGCCGGAGCAGCGCAGCAAGCCGATAGCGACCACCAGATGGGACTGATCATCTTCGGACTCCTGGTCAGTATTCCCATCATTGTCTTTGGCAGCCGTTTCGTGCTGATGCTCATCGAACGCTTCCCGTTGGTAATCACCGCCGGTGGCGCGTTGCTTGGCTGGATCGCGGGCGGCATGATCATCACCGATGTGGCGTTGCAGGGCTGGTTCGGGCCGACAGTCCCCGATTACGCCATGGCGGCGTCGGTGCTCGGGGCGGTTGTGGTGTTGACGCTGGCGAAAATGTTCCAGCCCAGCCGTCCGGCGGAATCCGGGCACCGTTCGTGAAGCTATGAGTTAGTTGCCGCGCCGCGCATCGCTAATCTGCGATGCATGTCATGTTCGGATACAAGCCATTTACCGGGACGCATGCGCCAGATTCAGGCGCATCGTAGCCCGGTCGTGCCCGCCAGTTCTGATTGCTTTGCATCGCAGCGGCCTGGTTGGCACCTCAATGTGCGGAGCGGTCGCTGATGGAAGCTGTTCTCGGTGCGCAAGACGCGCCTGTCTCTCCCGTGTCGCCAGTGCTGGAGCGCTGTGAGCCGGTGTCGCTGTCGGTGCAGTCGAGCAAAGATCCTGCTCCCCGGCATTTTTCGTTTCGGCAGGCCAATGTTCTGATCGGCCGCCGCTCGGGCAGCGATGTTGTCCTCGATGATCTGACGGTCAGTGGCCGCCATGCGGAAATCATTCGCGGTGAGGACGGTTTTGAGTTGTGTGATCTGGGTAGCCGTAACGGCACCTTGCTCAACAGCCAGGCGATTGAACGCATTGCGCTGCCAAGCGGCACGGCGTTCAAGGTCGGTATCTATACGCTCACCTTCAATGTTGACGAGGCGCCGCCGCCAGCAGTGCCCGCCGAGGGCCTCACCGGCGTACTCGAGTACCTGAACGGCGGCATGCGTGGCATCAAGCAAGGTTTGCTGCATCCGGTCACCAAGATCAGTGCCAATGGTCTGGTGGTGGTTGTTTCGCGCCGCAAAACCGGTTTTTTCGTTGCGCACCTGCAAGGCTCGCAACGAGCCTTGCTCAACGGCGCCTCGGTGGGCACCAGCGCGACTTCGTTGAATCATGACGATGTGCTTGAGCTGAGTACGACGCGGATTCGTTTCCGTCTGCACTGATGAACGACCGGCAGGCCGACGGGCTGCGATGGTTGCGCATTTTCGTTGGCCTGGCTATTTGTCTGGGTTTCGGCTTCATGCAGTGGCGGGCCGACCCGACCGATGGCTTGTCGACCGCCGACCGCTTTCTCTACGACGCTCGCTTGCGGGTGGCGCCGGCCGCCGATAAACCGCCGGTCATCATCGTCGACATTGACGAGGCCAGCCTGGCCAAGGTTGGTCGCTGGCCCTGGTCGCGACGCCAGGTTGCCGAGTTGGCGACCAATATTCTGGACAAGGGTGAGGCCGCAGTACTGGGTTTTGACGTCGTCTTTGCCGATCCGGTTGCCGAAGATCCGGCGGGTGACGAGGTCTTTGCCAATGCCATTCGGGGCCGGCCGGTAGTGCTTGGCTATTACTTCACCAGTGACCGGGGCGGCCTGACCCATGGACAGTTGCCGGCGGCCGCCTTTGCCGCCAACCATCTTGATCCGGAAACCTCTCGCCTGGTCTGGAATGGCTACGGCGCGAATCTGCCCTTGATTCAGCAGGCGGCTGGCGATGCCGGCTTTTTCAATCCGCGGCTCGATCCCGACGGCGTGACCCGCTCGCTGCCTTTGCTGGCCGAGTTCGACGGCAACGTCTATGAGTCAATGGCGGTACGCTTGTTGCGCAATTATCTGCAGGATTCGGTGCTTGCTGTTGGCTATGCCGATCTGCGTATTGCCGGGGAGCGCGGCGAGGTGTCGATTCCGTTGTCTGAAGAGTTGACTGCGCTGGTGCCGTTTACCGGCCCGCGTGAAGATGGACAGCCCAATTACCAATATATTTCGGCGGTCAATGTACTCAATGGCAGTGCCGATTTTTCGATGTTCAAGGACAAGATCGTCTTGATCGGCTCGACGGCGCCCGGTGCCAGCGATCTGCGACCGACGCCAATCAGTGAGAATCTGCCCGGCGTTGAGGTGCATGCCACGTTAGTCAGTGGGGCGCTTGATCAGCGTTTGCTGGCCCGGCTGCCCGAAGGCAATCTGATTGCCACGCTGGCCATTCTGCTGGTTGGTGGCTTGTTCTCGATTGCCGCGCCGCGTGCCGGTGCGTTTGGCGTGGTCCTGGCCACTTGTACATCGGCCGGTGCCTTGTTCGTCTGGAACGTGGTGGCCTTTGTGCATCTTGGCTGGGTGTTGCCGCTGGCCGGCTCCTTGCTGACCATTCTCATAGTGGGCTTGTTCAATCTGGCTTCCGGGTATGCCATCGAGGGCAGGGCACGCCGCGCCGTGGTGGATTTGTTTTCGGAGTATGTGTCGCCCGAAGTGGTCGACAAGATGGCGCGCGATCCACTCAACTACCACGGTGATATCAGCGTCGACCGCGAGTTGACGGTCATGTTTGCCGATATTCGTGGCTTTACCCGCATTGCCGAGAAGATGCCGCCTGAAACCTTGCGTGAGTATCTCAATGAAGTCCTGACCGATCTGACTGAATGCATCTATCGCTATCACGGCACCGTAGACAAATACATGGGCGATGCGGTGATGGCATTCTGGGGCGCGCCGGTTGAAGACCCTGACCATGCCGAAAAAGCCGTGCTGGCCGCGATCGATATGCAAAAAGCGATCAAGCGTTTGTCGGATCGTTTTGTGGCGCGGGGTTTTCCGCCGGTCTCGATTGGCGTTGGCATCAATACCGGCGTCGTGCGGGTCGGAGACATGGGGTCCAAGTTGCGCCGCGCCTATACGGTAATTGGCGATGCGGTGAACCTGGCCTCACGGCTCGAGGCGCTCACCAAGCATTACCGCATTCCGATTATTGTGGGCGAATCCACGCGCGACAATTGTCCGGCGCGTTCGTTCGAACCGATCGATACCGTTGTGGTGACCGGTCGCCAGGGCGCAGTGCAGATCTTCGCGCCCAGCGAAACCGTAGCCGTCACCCGGCCCTTGAAAGTTCCGGAAACAACCACTGTACTGCCCAGGAAAGTTGATGAAGCTCAAAGTACTGGGGTGTAGCGGCGGTATTGGTGCGCAGATTCGTACCACCTCGTTCCTGTTCGACGACGATATTCTTATCGATGCCGGTACCGGCGTTGAGGATCTGTCGGTAGCGCAGCTGGCCGCTATCGATCATGTCTTTCTCACGCATTCGCATCTCGATCACATTGCCTGTCTGCCGCTGTTGGTCGATTCGGTTGGCGCCATGCGCGACAAGCCGCTGATTGTTCATGCGCTGCCTGAAACCATTGAAGCGCTGCGCAAGCATATTTTCAATTGGGTGATCTGGCCTGACTTTACCGAGATTCCGCACTTTGATCGCCCGTGGATGGTGCTCAGTCCGATGCCAACGGGGGCCACGGTCGAGGTTGGTGAGCGGCGTATCCGCGCCATCGAAGCCCGCCATACCGTGCCGGCTGTTGGTTTTCATTTGTCGGGGCCGAGTGGCTCGTTGATTTTTTCCGGCGATACCGGACCCAACGATGAATTCTGGCGGCAGGTTAATGGGGTGGTCGATTTGAAGCACCTGATCATTGAAACTGCGTTTGCCAACCGCGAACAGGATCTGGCCGTGATTGCCAAGCATCTGTATCCGATTCAACTGAGTGAGCAACTGGCTTTGCTGCAGCGCCAGCCCAAGCTCTGGATCACCCATCTGAAGCCATCAGACCGGGCCACGATTGCGCGTGAGGTCGAGGCCTGGGCCTCGCGGCATCAGCCAAACATTCTTGAACACGGGCAAGTGCTGGAATTTTGACCGCTGACTGTCGCTCTGCGGCAGGCACTGACAAAAATCGTCACTGCCTGAGCCGTTACAGCGCCGAATAACGTCAGTTTTTCCGGGCGATTCTGGCGCTCGAACCGCTCATGTGTCCGAATGCCGCCGTTGAGTGTGAACTACTTCACACGATTGCAGCGGGCCGACCGTTCATCGGGAAATTCAGGCCGAAAGCCAAAGGTGGCACATCAACTGCATATACCCAGTCGAACGAGAAACTTGGTCTCGTCCTCAACCCTATCTGGAGATTCATCAAATGGTTTCTAAAGCTCAAAAAGGTTTCACCCTTATCGAACTGATGATCGTTGTGGCGATTATCGGCATCCTGGCCGCTGTTGCTATCCCGGCTTACCAGGACTACACGGTCCGCGCCAAAGTGACGGAAGGTCTGTCGCTGGCTTCGGGCATCAAGGCTACGGTTGGTGAGAACGCTGCCAACGGTGTTGCTCTGAACGCTGGTACGCCGGGTGTTAACGGTGTTGCTCCGATCGTCACCGGTAACGTTTCCGGCATCGTTGCTGATGGCACTACGGGCACGATCACGATCAGCTACACCGCTACTGCTGGTAACGGCAACCTGATTCTGGCCCCGACCGACGGTGGCGCGGTTCTGGCCAGCGGCACCATCCCGGTTAACCCGATTGTCTGGAACTGCAACGCTGTTGGTTCCACCAAGAACGGTACCCCGGCCGGCACCCTGCTTGCCAAATATGCTCCGGCCAACTGCCGCTAAGCTGTACGCTTGACCGTAAAAGCCGCCCGTGAGGCGGCTTTTTCGGTATCTCAAGACCCTCCGATCCAATTAGCTAACCGAGGACGTTTCAGTGATTGCACGACATGCGTCTGCCAGGCAGAACGGTTTTACGCTGATTGAACTGATGATGGTTGTGACCATTGTCGGCATATTGTCAGCGCTCGCCTTTCCGGCCTATCAGAACTACACGGTGCGCGCTCGAGTGGTCAATGGTCTGGCGTTGGCGGGGGGCGCGAAAGCCGCCGTGGCAGAAAATGCTTATAACGGTTCATCGCGTCTGGATCTGGGTACGACCCCTTATTTTTCGACTGACGATGTCGTGAAATCATTGGTGATCGATCCTCTCGATGGCAGGATCACCATTACTTATGGTCCAAAAGTGCAGCCCGGTGCCACTCTGGTGCTGGTGCCGACTTCAGCAACTTTCCCTTTGGTCGCTGGCGTCATTGCGCCGACCTTCGTGGCTTGGGATTGCGATCCTTTCGCCTCGACACTCGATAGCGATTACCGCCCGATCAATTGTCGCTAGGTGACGGTCTTATTCCGGTCGAACAGATCCGCATGATTGTTTTCGCTATCTGTTAATCAAACGTTCAAATTGCTCATGATGAAGATGCTTATGCCTCGTCTGCGTGCTGCAGGAATTCATATGCTCCTCAGCGCAATCGTCGTCGTTCTGATCATTGCCGGGGCGATTCACTGGTGGTATCCCGGTCAACTCGCCTGGGCTGCCGGGCTGGTCTCGATGCTGACCATCCTGCTGGCCGTCGACCTCATTCTTGGCCCTGCGCTGACGTTCCTGGTTTACAAGCCAGGCAAGAAGTCGCTGGTGTTTGATTTATCGGTCATTGCCGCGTTTCAGATCGCTGCACTTGTGTTTGGGGTGTCATCGATCTATCAGGCCCGACCGGTGTATCTGGTATTCGTAGTGGACCGGTTCGAAACCGTTGCGGCGGCCGATCTCGAAGAAGAAATGCGTGCCGAGGCAGCGCCTGAGTTTCAGAGTCTGCCGAGTAATGGTCCGCGCTGGGTCGGGGTTGAATTGCCCACCGATCCGAGAGAAGCGGAGGAGTTGTTGATGGCGGAATCCATGCACGGAACTGGTCCCGAGTTGATTCCTCGTTATTACAGGCCCTACGAGCAGGCCGTACAGTTGCAGAAGTCGCGCCCCGTCAGCGAGCTTGAGTCGTACAACGACAAGGAAGAAGTGGCCCGCAAGATTGATGGCTTGGCCAATCGACGCGACAGATTGCGGTTCTTTCCGCTTGCGGGTCGTGACCGTGATCTGACGGTGCTGGTGACCGCAGACAGTGGCACCGTGGTCGACATTGTCGATTTGCGGCCCTGGGCCCCGTAACAAGCCTGCGCGCGCCTGCCGGCCTGAATGCACAGAGTTCCGTGCGAGTGCCAAACCGGTGTGGGCGCGCCTCGAACAAGGTCTGATTCCCCCTCAATCGGTCGATTCTACCGCTTTCCGCCCGGGGTTTGGCGTCTGTCGCAGGTGCCGGACCACTCATCGGGGTTGGCGCGACGGCGCGATTTGGCACACGTAGTATCCAAGGCACAATCCGGTCTTCACAGATTTTATTACGTTGAAAGGCTGGAGTTATGACCGAGAACAATCGCAACGAATCAACCCAAATGGCTTCTGATCGACCCTTCCAAACCTGGATGTGCCTGATTTGCGGGTGGATCTACGATGAAGAGGCTGGTGCACCGGAAGAAGATATAGCGCCGGGCACCCGTTGGGAAGATGTGCCGATGAACTGGACCTGTCCTGAATGCGGAGCCCGCAAGGACGACTTCGAAATGGTGGAAATCTGACATGAGCACATCTGCAAGTTTGGCTGGCGTGAAAGTCATGGTGATCGATGACAGCAATACCATCCGTCGCAGCGCCGAGATATTTCTGGGCAAAGCCGGCGCGACGGTGGTGCTGGCCGAGGACGGTTTCGATGCGCTGGCCAAGATTGCAGATCATGAACCTGAACTGATTTTCTGCGACATCCTGATGCCCCGACTGGACGGCTATCAAACCTGCGCGATGATCAAGAAGAGCCCGCGCTTCAGCGAGATCCCTGTGGTGATGCTGTCAAGTAAGGACGGTCTGTTTGATCGGGCACGGGGCCGGCTGGTCGGGTCTGAACGATACCTGACCAAACCGTTTACCAAAGACAGTCTTTTGCAGACTGTCGCCGAATTCACCCGGCCTCAGGCCGAAGTCTGAGTAGCCAGGAGCATATCGTGGGGCAAAGTAATTTGAAGGTGTTGGTGGTTGACGACTCGCCAACTGAACGATTTTTCATCGCTGATCTGCTGGGCAAATCCGGTTACACCGTGTTGACCGCCGAAAACGGCGATGACGCCGTAGCCATTGCGCGCGCCGAGCAGCCATGTGTGGTGGTGATGGATGTCGTGATGCCGGGGTTGAGCGGATTTCAGGTAACCCGGGCACTCAGCCGTGACCCTGCTACCGAATCCATCCCGGTCATCATCGTCAGTAGTAAAGACGCCGAGACCGATCGCATCTGGGGGCTTCGACAAGGAGCCCGTGAATACCTGATCAAACCCATCAAACCTGATGATCTGTTGGCACGGGTCAAGGAATTGATGCACTGAGATGATTGAGCCAACCGAAAAACTGCAGGCTTTCCAGCAACGGCTTCAAGCCCGTCTGAATGAAAACAAGACCGAGCAGACCAATTCTCGCCTGGGTGTCGTTATCGGTGATGCCCGCTATCTGATTGATTTGTCGGAGGCGGGTGAAATCTTGCCCGTGCCCGACGCCTTCAGCAAAGTGCCTGGTACCCAGCCCTGGTTTTATGGGCTGACCAATCTGCGTGGCGCCTTGTTTGGAGTGACCGACCTGGCGATGTTCATCGGTGAGCAACCCAAGCCCTATGGCAAGGACGCTCGACTGGTCGCATTCAGTGACCGGCTCGAAGTGAACTCGGCCATTCTCGTGAACAAGATGATGGGGCTGCAGAACATGGCATCAATGGCGGCCGACCCCGATGGCGATGATTCCGGCTGGATGGGGCGTTGCTATCTGGATGCTGCCGGTACGGAGTGGCGCGAATTGCATTTGGCGCGCCTCTGTCTCGATTTCAGATTCCTCACGATTACTCACTGATCAGCCCCAGGATTCCCACACTCATGCGCACCGATGTAGAACTCACCCGTCACGCCGCGGCAAGCGAAAGCGACCAGCAGTCTCTTGGTGTGAATGTCAGCGCGTACGATGAGTTGGCCCGTCGTGCCGGCAAAGTGACGCCAGTGCCTGCCCCGCAGCAGGCGCCAGAGTTCTCGCGTGACGGCACGCCGTTCTCGGCTGACGAGGCGAAGCTCGCTGAGAGGTCGCACAGCGCGTCGGCGGTGCAGGAGCACGATCTGATCAAGAAGCAGCGCCGCAACACGATCGTGCTCAAGGTGTTGCTCGGGGTGTTCGGTTTTTTCTCGCTTGCCGCCGCGGTGGTCTTTGCGCTTTATGTCCACAAGGGCTCGCAGATTGCTGATCTGAACTTCAAGCTCGGCGAAGCCATGGCGCATTCGCAGCAATTGTCGCAAAGTACCGGTAGCGCGCTGAACGGCGATCAGGATGCCTTCGAGGCGGCCCGCACTGCGCGGGATCGCTTTGCCAAGGAAATCGACTCGATGTCGAATGCCGATGTGCTGGCCAGCACGCCGCTGGTGATGCGGCGGCCCCTGAGTCGGGTGGCCAACGCCTGGCTCGGCGCGGCAGCATCGGCCGACACCGTGCTGCGCCACCAGAGCTTGCTTGAAAGTGCTCGTAGCACGCGGGCCCGAATTGCCAAAGCCAGTTCGACGATGCTCGAGAGTTCGCGCAATATTGTCAACATTACGCTCAGCGGACGTCTGTCGGCGCAGCGGGTGTCGAAGGCCGGCGATCTGGCGTTGCTGACCCAGCAGATCTCGTCACAGTCCGGTCAGTTCCTGACGCCGTTTTCGGGGCAGTTCGGTGAGCCGGGCAATCTGCCAGCTTTGATCGGATCGCTTGAACCCATCATGGCTGAGAATGCGGCCAATTACAGCCGGGCTGCGGTTGAGGTACAGGACATCCGTCAGCAGATTGCCGGTTTTGCCAAGCCGCTTGATCAATTGTTGAAAAATGCGCCGGTTCTCAAAATGGTCGAGCAATCCCAGGTGGGCTTGCACGACGAAATGGACGCGATCCAGAGCCTGCTCAGCGACGCCCGCAAGATCATTCCGCAGGCTGATCTCGAACGTCAGTGGATGCCGATTGTTGCCTCCATTCTGGGCTTGCTGGCCATGGTAACGGCTCTGGCGCTGTCGCGTGTCTACATGAGGGGTAGTGATGCCCGTGCCAACGAGGCCGAGCGTCAGAAAGAGATTGCCGAGCGCCTGCAGGCTGAAGCCAAGCGTATGAACGACTTGAATCAGGCCGCGATTTTGCGTCTGATGAACGAGTTGCAAGAGGTTGCCGATGGCGATCTGACCGTGCAGGCAACTGTCAGCGAAGATATTACCGGCGCCATTGCTGACTCGGTCAACTACACGGTTGAAGAGTTGCGCAATCTGGTGGCGCGAATCAATCAGACCGCTGAACTGGTCAATGAGGCCTCCTCGAAGGCGCAGATGACGTCGTCGAGTTTGCAGGCCGCCTCCGAGCAGCAAAGTCGCGAGATCAAGCAGACCGGTGAAGCTGTGTTGCGCATGGCGCAGCAGATCAATGAAGTGTCGGCGCGCGCATCCGAGTCGGTGACCGTCGCACAGAAATCACTGACGGCCGCGCAAGGCGGCTCACAGGCGGTGAACCACGCGATTGGCGGCATGAACGTCATTCGTGATCAGATTCAGGAAACGGCCAAGCGCATCAAACGGCTGGGTGAGTCGTCGCAGGAGATCGGTGAGATTGTCGAGCTGATTTCCGATCTGACCGAGCAGACGAACGTGCTGGCTCTGAACGCGGCTATCCAGGCAGCTTCGGCCGGTGAGGCCGGGCGTGGCTTCACGATTGTCGCCGAAGAGGTCCAGCGCCTTGCTGAACGTTCGGCCGAGGCGACCAAGCAGATCTCGATGCTTATCAAAACCATTCAGGCCGATACCCAGGATGCGGTGGCGGCCATGGAGCGTAGTACGCAAGGGGTGGTCGAAGGGACCAAGCGCAGTGACGAAGCGGGTCGTTCGCTGGAATCCATCGGCGCGGTGTCGGCCCATCTGACCGAGATGATCGAGGGCTTCTCCGAAACTACATCCAGGCAGGCCGCGTCGGCCGGCACGGTTGCGCAATCGATTCAGCGCATTTTGCTGGTGACCGAGCAGACTTCGCGCGGGACGGCGCAGACGGCCGGCTCGATCAGTCAGCTCTCCGAGCTGGCTCAGGAACTGAAGAATTCGGTTTCCCGCTTCAAAGTTGCCTGAGTAACGCGCACTCCCGCACTCCAATCACTTCTTCTTTTATCAGGTAAGCGTGACAAGATGACTGCAAATCACGATTCAACTGATCTGAGCATGCTCTCATGGTGCGCAGGTGAAATTCGTCAGGCTCTGGACACGGCCGACGAACACCTGGGCCATCACTTGTCAGCCGCTGACGATGATTCATCCCACCTGGCTGCGGCGCGTGCTTCACTGCATCAGGCGCACGGGGCGTTGGCCATGGTTGATCTGCCCGGTACGACTTCAGTGACCGGCGAGGCCGAAACGCTGTTGGGTCGGGTGCAGGACGGCGACCTCACGTTCAGTGCCGATGTGGCCAGCAAGCTGTCGGCCGCATTTACCGCCATCGGCGAGTATCTTGATGAGTTGTTGCGCGGCGATGCTCAGCAACCGTCGCGGTTGTTTCCCTACCTGAAGGACTTGCTTGAATTGCGCAAGGCCGAACGCATTCATCCCGCTGATTTGTTCTTTCCTGAGCTGGTGCGTTTGCCGGCGCCTGAAGCTGAGCCGATTGACTTGCCGGCCGATGCGTACAGTGCAATTCGTGGCCAGTTTGAAAGCGGTTTGCTCGGTGCGCTGCGCAATCCGGGCGACAGAGGCAATCTGGATCGCATGGGCGATGCCGTACAACGGCTGCAGGCTTCCAGGCTGGCGGCGTCCAATCATACGTTCTGGATTGTCGCCAATGCGTATTTCAAGGCACTGCGCCAGCAACAACTGGAGCTTGACACCTATGGCAAGCGCCTGCTCGCACGCATCAATCTGCAGATCCGTCGGACTTTGCAAGACGGCTCGCCGGTGTCTGATCGCTTGTTTCGAGATACCTTGTTTTCAATTGCCCGCGGCTCTGCCGAGGCCAGCGAACTGAAGCCGATTTTTGACGCGTTCAATCTGGCCGGCAAGGTGCCGGCCGATTTTGAACAAGCGCGTTACCGTGGTTTTGATCGCAAAGCGATGGCGGCGGCTGAAGATGCACTCAAGCACATGAAGCAAACCTGGGAGACGATGCTCTCACAACCGGGTGGCGTCAGCGAGCATCTCGGCCAGTTCAAACAAGGGCTCTCGCATTTCCGGGACGCAGCTGACGAATTGGGTGTTGACGGACTGAACAATCTGGTCGAGGCCTGGGTTGGTGTAGTCAAACAGCTCGGCCAGGACGCCGGTCCGGTCTCCGAGACGGTAGGCGTTGAGGTAGCAACCTCGCTGCTGTTCGTCGAACAACTGATGTCTTTCGGACTCAAGGACTTCGAAGATCTGCCGGGGCGCTCCAGTGAGTTGGCCCGGCGTATCGATGCCACCTTGCATGGCGGCGCGGTCGATGAGGAAACCCCGCTGTGGTTGCGGCGTCTGACTGCCGCGGTGCAGGAACGGCTGACGATTGCGGCGTTTACCGCCGAAACGCAGTCCGGGCTGCGTGAAGCTGAATCGATTCTCGACAATTATTTCCGTGAACCCGATCAGGGTCGCGAGGCCTTGAACACCGCACAAGCGAACTTCGGTCAGGTTTCCGGAGTGATGAAACTGCTCGGTCACGATCACGCGGCCGCTGCCGCTGCGTACCTTGCCGAGCAAACCGGCCAGATGGCGGCCGGCGTCAACCTGGATGCGCAGGTGTTGCCGGCGCTGGCCGGCAGCGTCGGTACGCTTGGCTTTTTCCTGGATGCGATCAAATCGAGCACCGGCTTGCTCGACACTTTCCGCTTTGATCCGGCGACCGGCGTGTTTGAGCAACAAGTACTACCGGTGCAGGCCGCACCAGCCGTGGAGGCGAGCACGCCGCTGGCGCCCACGCCGTCGCTTGAACAACTTGAGGTGCCTGTCGAGCCGGCTCCTGAAATTGTTGAGCCGGCTCAGGACAGTGCCGAGACGGTACTCGAGCGCCATCTTGTCGCACTCGATTCGGCCTTGTGTGCATGGGCGGATGCCCCCGATGATCGCTCGCAGGCACTCAGCGTGAGCGAATTGCTGCAAAACGTCTGTGATGGCGCGCAACTGACCGAAGCTGCCGAACTGTTGCAGAACGCACAGGCGAGCCTCGATATCGCCGGTGCCGGTGGGGCGAGCGCCGCCATCGAAGTTGCCACTCGACTTGGCCGACCGGCCTCGCTGTGCACCCTCAGCGTGCCGGCGGCCGAAGCGGCGGTGTTGCCAGAGGCCGAAGAGGACATCGACGAAGAGTTGCTGGAGATCTTCCTGGCCGAGGCGGCCGAAGTTCTGGAAGCGATTGACGAGGCCCAGGGTCAGCTTGAAGCAGCCCCGGGTGACCAGATGACCCTGACGACGGTGCGTCGTGGTTTTCATACGCTCAAAGGCTCCAGTCGCATGGTTGGGCTGGATGCGTTTGGCGAGGCCGCCTGGTCGCTGGAGCAAGTGCTCAATACCTGGTTGGCTGAAGACAAGCGAGCAGACGATGATTTGCTGCGCCTGATTCGTCAGGCGGGCAGCGTGTTTTCGCAGTGGGTAGCCTCGCTGGAGCCGAACGCAACTCGCAGCACGCGTCCCGATCCGACCTTGCTGGTCGCCCGTGCCGAGGCGATTCGGGCGGGACAGTCCTTCGATTCGGTGGCCGAACCGGCGCAGCCGGAAGCGCCCGTGCGTCCAGGCAGTTCATTGCTGCAGGCCGAGACCGAAGAGGCTGACGAGACTGCCGCCGATGTCCT
>CAXBNM010000053.1:0-17985 GCA_963976885.1 uncultured Burkholderiaceae bacterium | reverse complement strand
CCGGTTTCGGGCTGACGGGCATGCTCGAGCGGGCCAGCCTGGTCGACGGTGTGGTCGAGTTCGGTCGCTCGCGACTGGGCGGTGTGCAGGTGCGGGCGCGGTTGCCACTGGGTCTGGTGCCGGCTGCTGATGGCGAAAAGGCACGCGACTGTGCTGACACCGCCGCCGTGGCCGAGTCATGACCGCGATATCGATTTCGACGCGGTGCCGGTGGAGCGGTCCGCGCCGGCTAAGCTTATCCGAACGGGAGTTTGATGTGTCTGAGAAACCGGCCCTGAAAAAGCAGGCTGTCTTTGCGTCGCAAACAATGCGCTACGGCGCCGGCCAGCGCTGATGGATACCGTTGACGCCATCGTTATCGGGGCCGGTGTTGTCGGCCTGGCCGTAGCCCGCGCGCTTGCCGCAAGCGGTCGTGAAGTGATCATTCTCGAAAGTGCCGACGCCATTGGCACCCAGACCAGTTCGCGCCACTCCGAGGTGATTCATGCCGGCATCTATTACCCGGCGGGTTCACTCAAAGCGCAGCATTGTGTGCGCGGGCGTGATCTTCTGTACGCCTATTGCGACGAATACGGCGTGCCCTACCAGCGCTGCGGCAAGCTGATCGTTGCCAGTCGCGATGCGCAGGTCGACACCTTGCGCAGCCTGCAAGCCAAAGGTCTGCACAACGGTGTGGCTGATCTGCAGATGATCGACAGCGCGCAGGTGCGCGAGATGGAGCCCCAGTTGCATAGCGTGATGGCGCTGTGGTCGCCGTCAACCGGCATCATCGACAGCCACTCGCTGATGTTGTCGCTGCAAGGGCAGGCTGAAGATCATGGGGCCGGCCTGGCCCTGCTCAGTCGGGTCGTGGGGCTGGCGCCGGGCGGGCCGGGATGGGTGGTGCAAGTCCAGACCGACTCGGCCGACGGCGCCGCGGATGCCGAGCCGGCGTTTGAACTGGGCGCCGCTCTGGTGGTCAATTGTGCAGGCCATCAGGCTCCGGCCTTGGCGCGGATGGCCGGCGCAATCGAGCGGCCGTGGCCGTCCAGTGCACCGCTGGCCAAGGGCAATTACTTCCGGCTTACGGGTCGTTCGCCATGTTCGCGGCTTGTGTATCCGGTGCCGGAGCCGGGCGGGCTTGGTGTGCACCTGACCATCGATCTTGCCGGGCAGACGCGCTTTGGCCCCGATGTCGAATGGGTCGAGTCCTTTGACTACGCGGTCAATCCGCGCCGGGCCGATCATTTCTATGCGGCCATCCGGCAGTACTGGCCCGATCTGCCCGACGATGCGCTCAGCCCCGACTACGCCGGTATCCGGCCCAAGGTGATGCGTGGTGACGCCATCTTCGACGACTTCATCATTGAACAGCAAGCAGGCGCCGGCGACGGCACGATGATTCATCTGTTCGGTATTGAATCACCCGGGCTGACCAGTTCGCTGTCGTTGGCCGAACATATCGAACAGTCGCTGCGCTGACTTTTCATGCAGGTCGGGTTTGCAAAAAAAACCGGCGCCTGGCCCCGTGAGGGGCGTGCGCCGGAGCTGATGGTCGGTCGGCGGCTTTCGCCGATCGATGGTTGAAGGGCTTATTGCTCCGCTGGCGCCTGATGCACCGTCAGTTGGGCAAACGGAATCTCCCAGTCATTCTCATTGCACACCCTGACCAGCGTGCGTTGCACCAGTCGCGGAATGGCAAAGTACGAGCCGGCGGCTTCACCGGCGCAGCGCAGCAGAATCAGAAAATCGAGCGAGTTGGTGGCCGCTTCCTTGAATTCGACCGAGACGCCGTTGCAATGCTCGGCCCAGTCGGCTTCGGCAACCGCTTGTTCGAGGGCTGCCTGCATTTTGGGGGCAACTTCGGTCAGGCAGATGGCCTGATGCCGATAGCCAATGCCAAAGGTGACGGCCGAGGAGAAACCTTCCTGACTCAGATTGATTGGCGAGTCGGCGTAAAAATCGGCAGCCCGCATATTGCGCAGCGCGCCGGTCTGGCGCAAGACCACCGTATCGACCGACTGCTCGACGACTTGCGCAAACGAGCCATCGCTCAGCTTCACGAAGTCGCCGGCGTGCGAGGGGAACCATGGTTCGTTGGCAGGGGGTCTGGAAACCATTGAGGTCAGGGCGCTCAGCGGCAAACGAATGAAGCCTTTCAGAGCCGGGTTGATCAAGATGGCGTGGCTGTTCATTTCCTTCACTTGCACCGGCAAGCCTTCGTAGATCAGCCGCTCGGTATCGCGCACTGCGCCAAAATCCAGCAACAGCCTGATCTCGTCATAAAAGCGCGGAATCAGGTGTCGCAGCCCGATCAGCAACGAGGCGATGGCGAGAATCATCACAGCCAGCAGGAAGACATCGCTGCGCAAATAGAACACGCCGAGCACGGCCATCACCATCAGCGTGCCCGTAATCAGGCGGCTCGTATAGTGAATGGCGCGTTCGCGTCGACGCCTTGTTTTGCGGGTCGACTTGGGCCGCAAACGTCGGATGATCCAGACGATCAGGCGTACGAACAACCAGGCGCCGATGGCGGCGAGGATGGCAATGCCGAGGGTCAGGCCGCGCCCGCTGAAGAACTCTCTGACCGATTGTTCAATGATTTCAACGTTCGAGCGTTTGTCCTCGAGCATGGCTGCCAGCTGGTAGCGCGCCACGTCACGCTGGTCGGCAATCGATCCTTTGCGCTCCTGCCAGCTATCGGCCATGGCATTGAGCTGGGTGCGTACATCGCGGTCGATGACGCTTTCACGCAGACGATTCAGAGAAGCGAGCGCTTCATCGGTCGTCTTGATCTGTTTGTCGAGCTGGGCGATACGCTGGCGGATCGCTTCAATGCGCCGGGGTTTGTCGGTCAGCTCCTTCAGGCTCGCCAGCACCGGGCGAACCACTTCCATCAGCTCGGCCTGCCAGTCGTAAGCTTTTTCCGGCTCGGTTTTGACGGCCTCTATGGTGAGCCCGCCGAGCGCAATCTGCTCGAAACTGGCCTGCAGCTGGATGACGTTGCTTTGCAAGCGATCGAGTTTTGCTTTCTGATCCGTGCTCAGGTCGTCCAGCTTGATGCCGGCAATCGACTTCTTGAAGTCGTTCAGTTCTTTCTGGCGCTGCTCAAGCTGGTCGTCGATTTCCGTGAGGCGCCTGCCAACATCAACGGCAAATGGCTCGGCATTCGGTGCGGTTGTCGCGGTGCCGGGGGCTTCGCCGGTAGCGGTCTCGGTCGCCGATGCCGGCACATTTGTTGCTGGCGCATCTGTTTCAGTCGCTGCCAGCAGCGGGCAAGGCATCAGGGTTGCCCACGCGATGGCTGCGGCGCAGGCTAGACTGTTCAAATGGCGGAGCGAGTGTCGCGAGGATAATTTAAATGGCAGATTCATCAGTCGGGGTAGAGTGGGGGCGGCACAGGCGCCGGGGCCCGCGTGAAATCATGATAACGAACCCCGCGACCAGGCAGCGATGAACGTTGCGGCGCTGTTGCATCTGGCCCTGAGCGGTCTGCTGGTTCTGATTACCGGCATGCCGTTTCTGAAAACGCCGCTGTGGTGGGTCCGGGCGGGCGAATTTCCGCGCGTGCAAATAGCGTGCCTGTTGCTGGCGCTGCTGCTGGTGTTGCCGTGGCTGACGGACTATCCGCTCGGTCTGGGCTGGCCGGTAGGGCTGGCGCTTGCCGTGTGTCTGGCCTGGCAGTTGTGGTGGATCCTGCCCTATGCCCGACTGGCCCGCGTTGAGGTTGCTGGCGCCACCCATGTCGATGCGCCCAACCGGTTGCGCGTGCTCAGCGCCAATGTGCTGATGACCAACCCGAACAAAGAAGCACTGATTGCGCAGATTCAGCAATACCAGCCCGATTTGTTCGTCACGCTGGAAAGTGACGAGCGCTGGGAGCAGGCGCTCGATACATTGGGTGAGCAGTATCCGCATCAGTGCAAGTGTCCGCTCGACAATCTTTACGGTATGCACGTGTATTCGCGGCTGGCGCTGCGCGATGTGCATCTGGAGTTTTTGGTCGAGCCAGACAAACCGTCAATGCATATGCAGGTGATACTTGCCTCTGGCCAAGCGGTGCAGATGCATTTCATTCATCCCGCGCCGCCCAGCCCGACCGAGAACGAAACCTCCTCGGAGCGCGACGCCGAGCTGATTGTCGTCGCTCAGCAACTGGCTCAGAATAAACAGCCTGTTGTAGTGGCCGGTGACCTGAATGATGTGGCGTGGTCGCGTACGACACGGTTGTTCCGGCGTATCAGCGGCATGCTCGACCCACGCCTGGGGCGCGGCTTTTTCAATACGTTTCATGCCGGGCATCGCTTGATCCGCTATCCGCTCGATCACTTCTTTCACTCCAGGCATTTCTCGCTGGTGTCGATTCATCGGCTGGCGAGTATCGGGTCGGATCATTTTCCATTGCTGATCGAGTTGCAATTTGAAACTAAATCTTTGCAACGGCAGGCCAATGAGGCGCATCTGGAGGCAGACGCTGAAGATCGCGAGTTGGCCGACGAACTGGTGGAGCGCGAAGATGTAACACGTAGCGATGTGCCTACGCCCGGTGTGAGCTGATTCGATTGCATCGGCCCCAGGGGGCGTGCTGACTTGTTAGACTAGCCCTGTCTGGTTGCCGCCGTTCAGCGGCGCGCCAGTTGTCGTTAACTTTGTCTGACGAGAAGCCGTCCCGCCGTGTCTGCCGCCTTGCTGCCCCCTGCTTTTGCGCCGGTTTCGATTGCGCCGGTTTCGATTGCGCATTACACCTGTACGACCGCCTGCGGCGTAGGGCGCGAAGCCCTGGCGGGAGCGCTGGCTGCACGCCAGTCGGGGTTGACCGAAAATCAATTCACGCACACGCCTCTGGCCACCTGGATCGGCCGTGTCGCCGCGCTTGATACGGTGGCACTGCCCGCACCGCTGCAACATTTTGACTGCCGCAACAACCGGCTCGCCTGGCTGAGCCTGTATGCCGACGGCTTCATCGACCATGCCCGCCAGGCGGTGGCGCAATATGGCGCACACAGGGTCGGGCTGGCCGTCGGTACCTCCACCTCGAGTATCGGTGAAACCGAAGCGGCTTACCGCCAGCGCGATGCGGCCGGCCATCTGCCGGCCGATCATGTCGATCGACCCGATGTCCATACGCCGCATTCCCTGGGCGTGTTCGTGCGCCAGGTGCTTGGCACCGAAGGGCCTTGTGTCACGGTCTCGACAGCTTGTTCATCCAGCGCCAAGGTTTTCGCGACCGCCGAGCGCTGGCTGCGCCTGGGGCTGGTCGATGCAGTGATCGTAGGAGGCGTCGATACGCTGTGCGAGAGCGTTCTACATGGCTTCAATGCGTTGCAATTGGTGTCTGCCGAACGGTGCCGGCCGTTTGCCGCCGACCGCAACGGCATCAATCTGGGCGAGGCCGGCGGCTTTGCATTACTCACCCGCGAACCGGGCGCCTTGCAATTGCGTGGCTATGGCGAGTCGAGCGATGCTCACCATATGTCGTCACCGCATCCGGAAGGACTCGGTGTGGCTGCGGCGGTCGAGCAAGCCATGCGCAGCGCCGGCATCAAGGCTACCCAGATCGATTATCTGAACATGCACGGCACCGCGAGCGACAAGAATGATGCGGTTGAGGCGGCGCTGGTCAGCCAGTGTTACGGCGCCGACCTGCACGCCAGTTCCACCAAGGGCTGGACCGCGCATACGCTTGGTGCGGCCGGCATCGTCGAGGCGGCGGTCTGTCTGCTTGCGCTCGACACTGGTTTGTTACCGGGCACCTTGAACACCACCACCATAGACCCGGTCTGTGGCGCCCAGGTACGTACCGACAACGATCAGCGACCCATCAGTCTGGCGGCCAGTCATTCGTTCGGTTTTGGTGGCAGCAACTGCGTGCTGGTGTTTGGCACCGCGGGGCAGGCATGAACGACGTATTCATTGATGGCGTGGGTTTCTGGGCCGAACAAATGCCGGGTTGGGCGACGGCGGCGCCAGTGCTGGCCGGCGTCGCGCCGCTGTCCACCGAACGGGCCCGTCGTCCGGGGCCGCAACGACTGGCACCGGCCGAACGGCGCCGCGCGCCCGATACGGTTTGTCTGGCGATGCAGGTGGCCGACGAAGCGGTGGCAGCGAGCGGCCACGACGGTGCCGCGTTGCCATGCGTGTTTGCCTCTACCCACGGCGATCTGCCGCTGACCGATTACATGTGCGATGTCGTGGCCGGCGATGCCGGTGTCTTGTCGCCAACCCGCTTCCATAATTCCGTCCATAACGCGCCGGCCGGCTACTGGACGATTGCCTCCGGTGCCCGGCAGGCCAGTACCGCGCTTACCGCGTTTGAATACACGTTTGGGGCCGGCTTGCTCGAGGCCCTCGTGCAGTGCGCGGCCGATCAGCAACCGGTGTTGTTCGTTGCCTATGATGTGGGGGCAACCGGCGCGCTTGCCGAGGTCACTCGCAGCAAAGGCATGCTGGCCGCAGCCGTCGTGCTTGCACCGGTTCGCAGTGCGGGCAGCTTGCACCAATTGCAATGGCAGACGGCGCGCCAGGCGCAAATTCCGGCGCCGGTGAGCGCCGCGGCGGCTGCGCTGCAAGACAACGCGATCGCACCCTGCCTGCCGTTTTTCGAAGCCTTGGCCGAGCGAAGCTGTCACAACGACTGCGGCACTCAACACATCGAAGTTGCGGCCGGATTGAATCTTGCGTTGCAGTTAACTCTTCAGGCCATCCAGTGACATCAGTTGAAATGCCCCAGAACTCCGATACCGACGTGCTTATCATGGGCGGTGGTCTGGCCGGGCTGACGCTGGCGCTGCAGTTGCGTCGCCGTCGCGCTGCCGTCCGTATCACCGTGCTTGAGCGCAACCGGTTTCCGGTGCCGGTTGCCAGCCACAAGATTGGCGAATCCACGGTCGAGATCGGTGCCAACTATTTTTCGGAGGTGTTAGGGCTCAAGGAACATCTGGACGAGCAACACCTGCGCAAGTTCGGCTTTCGCTTCTTTTTCTCGGAAGGCCAGCGCAATCTTGATGAAGTGACCGAAATTGGCGTGAGCCGCCCGATGGCCACGCCCAGCTATCAAATCGACCGTGGCGTCTTCGAGAATTTTCTGGCCGAGCGGGCACGGGCCGAAGGCATCACACTCATCGAGGCAGCCTCGGTGCGTCAGATTGATCTGGCCGCCGACGGCGAGGCCGCGCCCCACCAGGTCAGCTGGCGCCGCGAGGGTCATGACCAAACTACCAGCGCACGCTGGGTTGTCGATGCCGCGGGTCGGGCGGGATTGCTCAAGCGCAAGCTCGGCTTGTCGGCGCCCAACGAACATCAGGCCAATGCGGTCTGGTTCCGTGTCAAAGGTCATATCCGGATTGACGATTGGGTGGCCGCGCCGGGCTGGCGCGAACGCTGCGAACCGCAGGCGCGATGGCTGTCCACCAATCATCTGGTCGGTTGTGGCTATTGGGTCTGGCTGATTCCGCTGTCGTCCGGTCATCATTCCGTCGGTATCGTGGCCGACCCGCGCATTCATCCGCTGGAGCAGATGAGCAGCTTCGACAAAGCCATGGACTGGTTGCGTCAGTACCAGCCCCGGCTGTTTGACGAACTCGATCCGCGGCGCGACGACTTGCTGGACTTTGCCTACTTTCGGCGCTTTTCCTACGGGTGCAAGCAGGTGTTCTCGGCCGAGCGTTGGGCGCTTACCGGCGACGCCGGTCTGTTTCTCGATCCGTTCTATTCACCGGGTTCCGACTTCATTGCCATCGGCAATACCCTGATCACCGAACTCATTGAGCGCGACCTCGACGGCGAAAGACTCGGCGCGCATGCGCATGTGTACAACCAGCTCTACCAGTCGTTCTACGAGAGCACGCTGGCGCTTTATACCGATCAGTATCCGATATTCGGCGACGCCGAAGTGTTGCCCTGTAAAGTCATCTGGGACTACACGTTTTACTGGGGTGTGTTGTCACAGCTGTTCTTCCACCGGCGTTTGTCCGACCTGACCGTGCTCAGCCATTTGCGCGTCGAACTGGCGCATTGTCAGGCTTTGAATCTGGCCATGCAGAAATTCCTGCGTGAGTGGTCGGCGGTGAGTGGCAAGCACAACCCGGCAGTGATGCACGATCAAATTGCGTTGCGCTGGTTCGTGCAACTGAACAGCAGCTTGCATGACGAACTTGATACCGATGCGGTCAAGGCGCGTATTCGCCACTCACGTGCGCAGTTGGCGCAACTGGCTCAAGAACTGGGCGAAACCGCTCAGGCAAAATACCCGCAACTTGATCTGACCGAGTTGCAGGCAGCGATCGGTCCGACTGATCACAAATTTGTCGAACAAGCCGGTTCACTGCTGAAGGCGGCCTGAGCCGGCTGCGGCTACTGTCGGCAAGCGCCGCGGCGCGCGAGGCGGCAACCTCTGTCACTTGCCAGGCGCCAAGCCGCTGCTCTGAGGCCGCCGCCCTGGCGCGGCCGCCATCTTCACCCTTACTGCGGCGGGCGGCGCCCGCTGCTGTCGCGATTATTGGCATCGTCACGAATCTGCTCAAAGTCTGCCGGCACCGGATGACGTACCGTTCGGGGGCCGGCATGGCTGAGCTGGCTCGGCACATCATGACCGATCAGTTCGCGCAGCAGCACGGTCGCCTCAAGCAGTCGATCCAGATCGACGCCGGTGTCATAACCCATGCATTCGAGCATGTGGACAACATCTTCGGTGGCGACATTGCCCGAAGCGCCCGGTGCGTAGGGGCAGCCGCCGACGCCGCCCAGTGAGGCATCAAAGCTCGTGATGCCAGCTTCAAGAGCGGCCAGAATATTGGCCAGACCCATGCCGCGCGTGTTGTGAAAGTGGCCGCAGAATTCAAGCTCGGGATGGGCGCTGACGGCCGCCTCGGCAATTGCCCGCACCTGGCTAGGATAGGCCATGCCGGTGGTGTCGCACAGCGTGATGCCGGCAACCGACTCCTGCGCAAAGCGATGAATCCAGTGCATCAGCTCGTCGGTGTCGATGTCGCCTTCCATCGGGCAACCAAACACACAGGACAGCGACACATTGACCGGCACGTCGGCGGCCCGGGCCCGCGCGATGACACCGCTCAATTGAGTGAAGGACTGCTCGCGGGTCATACGCAAATTGGTCAGGTTGTGCGTCTCGCTCACCGACATCACCAGATTGAACTCATCGACCATGGATTCCAGCGCTCGCTCGGCGCCGCGAATATTGGGCACCAGCGCCGTATAGATGACATCCGGGTGGCGGCGAATCTGCTGCATCACCGCTTCGGCATCGCGCAGCATCGGAATGGCTTTGGGCGATGTGAACGAGGTCACCTCAATGCGCTTATAGCCAGCCGCGCTCAGGCGATCGAGCAGGGCGACCTTGTCTTCGGTGGCAATGAACTGGCTCTCCATCTGAAAGCCGTCGCGGGTCGAAACCTCATTGATGGCGACCGATTTGGGCTGGCTTGCGTCGGATTGGGTGGCTGACATGATGGTTCCTTGGTGCGGGCTGGTTCCGGTTGCCCGGACGATTGGTTAGTATCTGGATAATAAACACTCTGACAGAGACGCACGATGGGAGCCAAGCAGACTGATCTGCCGGTCCTGGTAGCCGGCGCCGGCATTGGCGGACTGGCGGCCGCACTGGCGCTGGCTCGACAGGGTTTGCCGGTCAAAGTGCTGGAGCAGGCCAGCCGGATCGGCGAAATCGGCGCCGGCATCCAACTTGGTCCCAATGGGTTTGCCGCCTTCGATGCGCTTGGCATCGGCGAGCAGGCGCGGGCGCTGGCCGTTTATACCGATGAAATGGTGATGCACGATGCGCTCGACGAAACCCTGGTCGGACGCATTCCGGTGGGCGCTGCGTTTCGGGGGCGTTTTGGCAATCCTTATGCGGTCATTCACCGGGCCGACATGCATCGTGCGCTCTACGAGGGCGCGACGGCGGCCGGCAGCATCGAATGCCTGACCGCAACCAGAGTGGTCCTGGTCGAACAGGACGAGCACAGCGTGACGGTCATCGATGCCTCCGGTCAGCGGCACAGGGGACGGGCGCTGATTGGTGCCGATGGCGTCAAGTCGGCGGTGCGCGAGCAATTCATTGCTGATGAGGCGCGGGTCTCGGGGCATGTCGTGTATCGGGCAGTTGTTGCGCAGCAAGACTTCCCTGCCGATCTGCGCTGGAACTCGGCAGCAATATGGGTCGGTCCGAACTGTCACCTCGTGCACTATCCGCTGCGCGGCGGTGAGCAATACAACCTGGTGGTCACGTTTCACAGTCACGAACCGGAAACCTGGGGCGTCACCGAGGGCTGCCGCGCGGAAGTGCAAAGCTACTTTGCCGCGGTGTGTCCGCGCGCCCGGCAACTGATCGATTTGCCGCACGACTGGAGCCGCTGGGCAACGGCCGATCGCGATCCGGTCATGCAATGGACCTTCGGGCGCATGAGCTTGCTCGGCGATGCCGCCCATCCGATGCTGCAATATCTGGCGCAGGGTGCCTGCATGGCGATGGAAGACGCCGTCACGCTGGGGCAGGCGCTGCAAGTGCATGAGGGACGCATTGAGCCGGCTCTCCTTCATTATCAGCGTTCGCGTGTGGCCCGCACCGCCCGCGTGGTGTTGTCGACCCGCGAGATGGGGCGGATCTTTCATGCGCACGGCGTTGAGCGGCTGGTGCGCAACGATCTGTGGAAAGATCGCTCGCCCGAGCGCTTCTACGATGCGATGGAGTGGCTGTATGGCTGGCGTGGCGAGAACTGCCTGGCCGCGTAGCGCGGTTCTCCGCGCAGGCGGTTTGCGCGACTAAGCGCCGGTTATCCGGCTTTCAATGGTCAGATCCAGATCGTTGGGCGGCACGAAAATCTGCTGGTAATACACCGGTGTCTCGCCGGTGTCGTAAGCGCTGACACTGATGCGAAGAATCTGACTGCCTGGTTTCACTTCAATATGGGTTGCTACGGCGGCCGATGCGGTGGCAAAGCTGAGCTTCTGATCGAGTCGCGAAACATTGACGCTGGTTTCCTCGCGCAGCAGGTTCTTGAAGTTCTCGGTGTGCAGATTGCTGAACGGTCGGCTCGCAAACAGTGGAAAGCGGTTGGCATCTACATAAAAGTGCGTGACCACCGTGAAGCGTTCACCGATCCCGATATGTCGATCGAGACGCACGATTTTGCTGGCGTCGCCCAGCACCGTCGTCCACGGCCCCTTTTCCTTCACTGGTTTACGGTTGAACAGACGCGGGTACACGGGCAGGAAAACGCCGTCCGGCCCTGAGAAACGACAGTGCAAGGGCTGGTTCATCGTTTGGTCGCGTTTGCGCACGATGGTGCCCACGCCGGGAGTGCGTTCGATCAGCCCCAACTCACGCAAAGTACGCAGCGCCTTTTGTACGGTTCCCAGGCTTAACGCCGACATTGTCGTCAGCTCGGCTTCGCTGGGCAGTTTGTCGCCCTCTCGTACGACTCCTTGATCGATGGCTTCGACCAGTACGTCCGTCAGGCGCGCGTGTTTGGGGCCGTCGAATTGCTGATCCGCCAACACCTTGGCGAAATACTGATCCAACGTCGCGATCACCTTGGCGGCGCGAATGGGATCGGGGCGGTGGAGGGGTTGATCAGGCAATTTCATGGCTCTGGACTCGTTGGTCAGGTGGGCACACTGGCATGGATGGTTCGGTGAGCTTCTCTCTGTGCAATAGTTCCTGCATAGCAGTTGCACTACATAGTACTGTTACTATATAGTAATGATCCAGTGTTGACGGATCGGGGCGTCCCCCGACGGTACAGGAGACAGACTTGCAGGATTCAAAGCAGGATTTTGCCCTTGCATTGGTTCTTTTCGGAATTGGTCTGGGAGCCTTGCTCTATATCCAGTTCGGTCCCGGTCAGGCCTTGCAAAGCAGCCAGGACGCGCAAATCACCTTTCGCAGCTTTCCCAGCGCCATCGCCATGATGTTGATGGTCTTGTCGGCGTTGTTTGCGTTGTCCAGTGGTCTGGCTATCCGGCGTGTTCGCGAGTCTGAGCGTCCGGTGCAAGCCGCGCCGGCCGTGGCGCCACCCAAATACCTGCGCTTGCGCATTCTTGCGTTGCTTGGCCTGCTCATCGCGTTTGCGCTGGCCATAGGCACCATGCCGCTCTTTGTGCTGGCCAGTGTGTTCCTCTTTGTCGCGTTTCTGATCTTCGGTCAGACAAGTCTGCTTCGGGTCACGGTGGTCGCGATCATTGGCGGAGCCCTGTTCCACGGACTTTTCGTGCTCATTCTTCATTTGCCGCTGGGCTAGAGGTCGTTGTCATGTTTGAAGGTTTATCAGGCGGCTTTGGTGAGGTCATTCAACCGCTGAATCTGTTGCTCTTGTTTGCGGGTACTGCCGGCGGCATTCTGGTGGGGGCCTTGCCCGGCCTGAGTTCGCCGATGGCCATCGTGATTCTGCTGCCACTGACCTACACCATGGATGCAGTGCCGGCCTTGCTGACCATGGTTGGCGTCTATGTCGGCACCAAACTGGGCGGCTCGTTTTCGGCCATTCTGCTGCGCACGCCAGGCACGCCGGCGGGCGCCTGTACCGCGCTGGATGGTCACCCGATGGCCGAGCGAGGTGAGGCCGGTCTGGCGCTCGGGTATGCCACGATGGGCTCGACGTTTGGCGGGCTGTTCGGCTGGCTTATTGCCATCATCTTCATTCCGTTGCTGGCTTCGGTGGCGCTCGAATCGGGTAATGCCGACATCGCGCTGATTGGCGTGCTTGGCCTGCTCATGGTCTCGTCATTCGTACGTGGCTCGACCTTGCGTGGTCTGATTGGCGTGTCCCTGGGTTTGTTGATTTCGACGGTTGGTCTCGACCCGGTTGATGCTACCCATCGGTTCACCTTCGGCAGCGTCGATTTGATGTCGGGCGTGCCGTTCGCCGCCGCGTTGACGGGGTTTTTCGGTATTGCCGTGGTGCTCAGCGACTTGAAGCTGGTCAATGCCCGCAGCGAGACCATTGCCAGTTCACGCAACATGGCGTTACCCGGCATCGGCGACATGCTGCGACGCTGGAAGGCCGTGGTGGTGGGTAGTGTGGTCGGTACCGGCGTTGGTGCGGTTCCCGGCGTGGGCGCTGAAGGCGCCACCTGGCTGGCCTACGGCATCATGAAGCGGCAGTCCAAAAATCCGCAGAACTGGGGGCGCGGCGAGCCCGATGGCGTGGTCACCCCCGAGGCTACCAATAACGCCACAACCGGCGGCACGATGGTGCCCATGCTGACCCTGGGCATTCCCGGCGATGGCTCAACAGCGGTCATGCTCGGCGCGTTGATCCTGCATGGCATCGAACCGGGCGTGATGCTGTTTCAGACCAATGGCGATCTGGTCTACAGCATTCTGGCGGGTCTGTTTCTGGCTACCGTCTTCATGTTCCTGATTGCCTGGCGAGCCATCTCAGTATTCATCTTCGTGCTGCAGCAAGACCGCGCCTGGTTGTTCCCCTTCGTGCTGCTGCTCGCCACCATCGGGGCGTTTGCCACCGTCAACAACGTCTACGCCATCTACATCGCCATCTTTTTTGGCGTGGTTGGCTACCTGCTCGAAGCCCGAAAGTTTCCCGTGGTCACCGTGGTGCTGGGCATCATTCTCGGGCCGATCATCGAATCGAATATTCGCCTCGCGCTCGTGTTGTCGGCCAATGACTGGACCACTTTCATCGACACCTGGCCCCGGCAAGTACTGGTTGGTCTGATCGCCCTGGTATTGGTCTGGGAGGTTATCTCAGGTCTGCGCGAAACCACTGACAAGCGACAGAAGCTGGCGCACGCCAGCTAAGTCACCCCTAAGACTCATCTTTTTGAACTGGAGGTTCCAGCATGATTTTGCGCAACAAGAGCACATCGATTGCCGCAGCAATTGCCACCGTTTCGCTGCTCGCTGCCGCGCCGGCCCAGGCCGCCATTGATTGCGACACCATTCGCATGGTTGTGCCGTGGAAGGCCGGTGGCGGGACCGACCGTGTCGGTCGTGGTCTGGCCGCTGCACTGGAAAAGCAATCCGGCAAATCGGTCATCGTCGACAACATCAGTGGCGCCAGTAGTGCCAGCGGCTCGATCAAGGCGATTCAGGCCGAGCCCAATGGTTGCACGATTCTGATGAACGGCACGACCGAAATTCTGGCCTTCATGACGTTCACGCAGGATCTGCCGTTCAAGCTCGACAATATGCGCAGCGTTGGCGCGTTCTATGTCACGCCGACCTGGATGTTGTCCAACAACAAGCGCGGCTATGGCAATCTGCAAAACTTTGTCGAGGCTTCCAAAGCCAAACCGGGCAAGCTGACGGTTGGTGTCGGCGGCGCCGCGGGCGCCCACATGGTGATGGCCGCCGCAGTCAAAGGCGCTCTTGATCTTGACGTGCGCATCGTGCCGTTCTCGGGGGGTGCCGATCTGAAAAAAGCCTTGCTTGCCAACCAGGTTGATGCCGGCGTCATTCATTCACCTGTGCTGCTCAAGGAAATCAAGGCCGGCATGATCGACGTCCTGGCCACCGGCGGATCGTTGAAAGATATTGAGCACGAGCCGTTGCGGTCGATGCCGACGCTGCAAAGCCAGGATATCGACGTGAAGATGTCGGTCCTGCGTGCGGTCTTCGTACCCAAAGCCACGCCCGATGACATCGTTGCCGAACTGGCGGGCTGGATTGAAGCTGCCACCACAGACCCGGAGTTTGTGGCCTTTGGCAAGCAGTTCGGCTTTCCGCCAACCTGGATGGCTGGCGATGAACTGCAGGCCGACCTGAACGACGGCGTCAAGTTCTTTAACACCACCTACGAAAACTACATCAAAGCCAAGTAATACGCTGAACCGTCTGACGGCCGCGCCGCGCATTGGCGGGCCGGTCGTTGACACGCACTCCACGGAAGAAATATGACGCCCAAGAATCTTATCGTCCTGATGTCTGACGAGCACACGAGCACGGTTGCCGGTTGCTATGGTCACCCGTTGGCCCGCACGCCGAACCTTGACGCGCTGGCCGCGCGCGGGGCTCGATTTGAAAACGCCTACACCACTTGTCCGGTTTGTGTACCGGCGCGTGCCTCGTTTGCCACCGGCAAGTATGTCCATCAGATCGGCGCGTGGGATAACGCCACGGCGTTCGACGGCTCCACGCCGAGCTGGCACAGCTTGCTGCGTGACCGCGGACATCAGACCGTTTCAGTGGGCAAGCTGCACTTTCGCTCGGCCACTGACGACAACGGGTTCTCGGACGAACGCATTGCCATGCACATCGTTGAAGCCAAGGGTGACTTGCTTGGTCTGATTCGTGACGAAGACACCGTCAAGCGCGGTGCGTCGCGCAAGATGGCCAAGATGGCAGGGCCGGGCGAATCGATGTACACCCGTTACGACCGCGAGATCACTTCGAACGCGTTGTCATGGTTGCATGAAGAAGCCCCCAAATACACCGACAAACCGTGGGTGTTGTTCGTGTCGTGGGTAGCGCCGCATTTCCCGCTGACCGCGCCATCAAACCACTTCTATCACTACTACAACCAGGACCTGCCGCTGCCCAAGCTCTATGAGTTGCGCAACAAGCCGATCCATCCTTATGTCGACGATTACCGCTCGATTTTCGCCTACGACGAATATTTCGAATCGCCGGAAATGGTCAAGCGAGCGCAGGCCGGCTACCTCGGTCTGGTGTCCTTCCTTGACGAACAAGTTGGCCTGGTCATGGACGGCTTGAACGCCGCCGGCCTCAACGACGACACCCGCATCGTCTACACCACCGATCATGGCGACAACATGGGCACTCGCGGCGCCTGGGGCAAATCGTTGATGTATGAAGAGGCGGTCTCGGTACCGCTGATTGTTGCCGGCCCTGACATTCCTGCCGGCGAGGTCGTCAAAACCCCCGCAACCATCATCGACGTGTATCCGTTCATCCTCGACTGCGTGGGCGAGCGGGACGAACAGACCATGCCCGCGGATGTGCCGGGCACCAGCCTGAGCGAGCTGATCGACGGTGCCGAACCCGACCGCGTGGCCTTTTCTGAGTATCACGCCATGGGTTCCAAGTCGGGCGCTTTCATGGTTCGCAAGGGCGACTGGAAACTGGTTTATTACACCTCGTACCCGGCGCAAATGTTCAACCTTGCGCAAGACCCGGAAGAGGTCAACGACCTGGCCGACGCGCCGGAGTTCCAGGACAAGCGTGCCGAACTGATGGCCGAACTGGAAAAGATCTGTGACCCGGCTGCCGTTGATGCTGACGCACGCCGTAAACAGGCGGCGATGATTGCCGAGAACGGCGGGAAGGAGCCCATCATCAAGCGCGGTGATCTGGGCTTCTCGGTGCCGCCGGGTGTCGAGCCGATGTTCGACTGAGAGCTATGGCAAGAGCTGGCACCGGGCGGTGCCAGCGGTAGGCCCGACTGGCGGTGCCGGGGGGCATGCTTTCTAACGAACGTGCCGATCGTTGGTGGTCGCCGTAATCAAATGCGCGTGCTGCTCAATGATCAGATTGCCTTCGCGCATATAGCCTGCACAGTCCGTCAGAATGTCGCGACAAACCGCTGCAAGCGCGGCCGGGCCCCTGGCGCTGACGGCGGCTTCCAGCGGACTGCCGGCAATGTCTTCGGCGATGCCGTTGACGGCATCGGTGATAACCCGGGTGATTGAGATCGCGCCTGTCGCGATATTGCCGAAGCCGGCCTGTTGGAGCCAGTCGGGGAGTTGATCAATGCCGCTGTAGGTAAACGGTGCCAGCGCTTTCTGGCCAGTTTCGGCATCGACATGTTTGGTCAGCGCCGCCGATTGCGCCAGAAAGTAGTCGTTAGGTGCCGACCAGACCGTATGCACCAACATGCCTCGGTCGGCCAATACCCGGCCAATTTCGGCCAGTGCGACTGCTTCGTCGGGAAAGTACTGAATTCCCTGCTGACAAAAGCAATGTGTGAATCGCCGGGCTGCAAACGGCATCCTCGCCACATCGGCAACAGTCCAGTCGAACCGGCCGGGCAGCTGCCGGGTGAGATTACGTGCTGCCACGACCATCTGATCATTCAGATCAACACCGGTCAGTCTGATGCTGTGGGCGAATTGCCGCCGGATCGTGCGCGCGATGATGCCGGTCCCGCAAGCCACATCGAGAACATCATCATTGGCATTGATCTTGATCGCGGCCAGTGTGGCCTCGGCCAGCGGGCGGAAGATTGACGCCACTTTCCGGGCCTCGTAGGCACGGACCGCTGCGGCGGCCAATGCGTACCGGTTGGCGGGGGCGGGCGCAGGGTGGGTTGTGGGCGAGGCAGACGGCATGATCGGTCTCCTGCGGTGAGTACACAACAGCAAACGATTGGCGCATTGCTCAGGCTGACGGCAGTGGCAGCCCCAGTCTACGCCGTGCCGGATCATGTGTGGCGGGAAATCTGGTATCGCTTGTGCTGGCCCGCCGCCGTAGGCCGGATCGGCGGGTCTGGTTCTTGCCCGGCTGTTGGTCAGAGCATCTTCCGAACAGCGTCAAGGAGGCGACCATGAAACTGCAGCGCATCGAAACACCTGGAATCAGCCATTTTGCCTATCTCGTTGCCGACGGCGTTGAGGCCGCTTTGGTCGATCCACGCCGCGATGTGCAGGAGTATCTGGATTGCGCACGGCGCATGGGCGTCTCCATTCGCTACATCATCGAGACCCATCGCCAGGAAGACTTTGTCATGGGTTCTGCCTGGTTGGCCCAGCGTACGGGGGCGTCCATCGTCAATGGCAACCATGAGCTTTTCGGTCACGGTGATATGCGGCTGAACGATGGTGAATCTTTCGGCTTCGGCAAGCTCACCTTCAAGGCGTTGCACACCCCGGGCCACACACCCGAGAGCATGTGTTACGCGTTGTATGACGAGGGCAGCGGCGCTGCCGACAGCGCGTACTGCATCTTCTCCGGCGATACGCTCTTCTATGGTGACACCGGTCGTACCGACCTGCCGGACAGCGACAAGTCGGTGGAAAATGCTCGCGTACTGTATGACTCGGTACACAGCAAACTGGCCGGGCTTGCCG
>CAXBNM010000052.1:0-18194 GCA_963976885.1 uncultured Burkholderiaceae bacterium | reverse complement strand
CGGCGTTTACGCCCAGTAGCAAATGCCCCATGCAAGGCAAGACGATGGACTTTATGAGGCCGCTTGAAAGCATAGGCCAATGCAGTAGCCGCACCCATCAAAACGCCCAGAAGACTCACCCGTTCGACGTTCAAGCTGTCGATTACTGTTTCAAGATCAAGAACAAATTTCGCGAAGGTGATCTCGCTCTCTGAAACTTTACGATCAGACAGCCCTATGCCGCGACCACCGTACCGAATAAGCCGATTTCTTTCTGCTATCGCTGAAAAAAGTTTTGACCAAAGCGGGTTCTGAAAGTCGGTCTCGATATGCGACATCCAGTTGGATACTTTGACCACCTGATACCCGTCTCCAATCTCCGCAGTTGTGAGCGACTTTATGAGGCAGCATACCCGTGCGTGGTTCTGAGCCCACCGACCGAGGGCGACTGCACGGTATTGATCGCCTGGCACATTGATAAGGGTGAGTATGGCAGCGTGAGTCTTGATGGGTTGAATGTGGCCTTTGCGTTGCACTCGCCAGGCCACATGGCTGAAGTTAAGTGGAACGTTGCTGTTTATCTCGACGATAAAGCGCAGGCTACTCAGAAAGAAGCGTTAACCAGCATCTTCTCAGGTCAGGCTGGCGGACACCCTTCGGTGCTGGCGGCGCACGTAGGCAATAACCAGGGTATTACTGACGCACCAATGGAGTACGAGGCAATCGGAAAGCAACGCAGCTTACATGGGCATGCGCCATGAAGCGCACTGCGTGGGTTGCTGCGCCGCGCTGATGTGTATTCTATTTGTCTTTGGTGTGATGATTCTGAAGTGGATCGCGTTGCTCACCGTTTATGTTCTGCTGGAGAAAATCTTGCCAGTTGGCCCGGCACTAGCACGCCTTGTCGGTGTGATGCTGATTGCTTATGGCATCATTATCAGTGCGTAGTCGTTTGGGACTATTGCTTGGATTACTCGCGCCGGCATCACGTTCAGCTACAGCTAATGATTGTTGGTTTTGCTCCCGGAAAACAAGAACTGCCATTCGATCTCCCGTTACGAATTTCAGCATCGCGCCAAAGGCGACAAAAAACGAATGTGGAGACGCACAAAATGAATACAGCACGAGACACGATCGATCGGCACGCCAAGGCCATCAATGATCGAGACCCCGTTGCCTACTGCGCAACAATGAACTTTCCTTTCACCTACCAGAACTACACCGGCGTTGCATTAACGATTGAAAGTGCGGCCGATTGCGGTGTCACCGCTCCATTGCCGTGGGAAATCATCTTGCGAACAGATCCTGATTGGCAACGCAGTGATTTTGACCAAGCGGAAGAATTGGCTCGATCGGTCTCATCGGTGGTTTTCAAGGTTACGTTTCGCCGGATCGATAGATCAGGACGCTCTGATGGTTCGTATCAAGCGATCTGGATTGCAACCTGCCGTGACGATCACTGGGGCGTTCAGTTCCGGCATAACCTGGGTCTGAAAGGTGACTGACCCGTATGGCAGCCGCTGCTGGAAACGACACAGTCATTCGACACCAGTGAACGACCGCTTCCTTCGGAGCAATCGCTATCTAACGGTTTCTATCTAACGGTTCCATTCGAACTACGCCAACCGTAGATTCCCTTTTGATTGCAGGCCGTGGACCAACACTTGATCCCGCTGAAGGGCCGACCGCTTACGCGCACCATGCAGTCAATTATCGCTGGCAAGCACGATGGCTACTTGCTCCGTAATCACGTGACACACACCCCTGTCAACCGTTGCCGCCAAGGTTGCCGGCCGTTAAGCGCACCGACCAGAAACATTCAGCCCTGTTGGTCACACATTCTGGCAAACGAAGATAACGGATAATGGCTGGGAGGTGCTCTCATCAACCGGCTCTTCCATCCTGACTATTTGCATACCGGCACGATGAATCTCAGCCATCCAACTTTCCAGCGTTCGGAAATACCATGGCATGGGGGTCCATCCTGACACGTCGAATGCAGAGAACGTCTCCCGACGCCATCCGTCACGGTAGGGTTGCTGACCCAAGGCCGAACATGGATGAAGTGTCTGAATCAGTATCTTCCCGCTTGCTGAGAGCACCTGCCTGATTTGTTGAAGGTTGGCGGCCAGTTGATCGTCCAACAAAGCGAAATTGCAGACAGCCACGTCAAAGGTGCTGATGCCTTCGCTGCCCAGATCCGAAAGCTGATCGTAGCTCAGAACAGAATAGTGCCCGTTGGGATCCGACTTTCGTGCGTCTTCAATCAGTGCCGCGCTGCCGTCGACCCCGACCACTCGACACTCAAATTCACTCCTGAGTTGGCGAACCAACCACCCTTCCCCGCAACCGATGTCGATAAGAGAGGTCGGTTGCTCGCGTTGAATCGCTCGAAGTATTGCCTGATCCGTTCCCGCTCGCCGGCTGGGAATTGAGCCGGTACGAATCGCCTCGCTCCAGACTCTGGCGTTCGAATCCCAACTGGACTTGAGTTGGTCAGCATTGGAGTCAACGGCCTTGTTCATAGCGCCTCAGGCGGTCTTGCAGCGTACCGGTGTGAATCTCGAACAGATGATTGTCGAAATCGTAGAAATAGATCGATCGCCGCGATCAATCAGGCAACGGAATGAATTCCTGGTTGTCCCCCGGCGGCAGCGAAAACTGCCCGTTCTTCCAGTCCGCTTCGGCCCAGGCTTTCTTGGCGCTATCGATCATGCCCTGGTTTGAGGCCACAAAGTTCCACGACACCAAACGCGGCCCGTCGAGCGGATCGCCGCCAGCAAGCATCAGCCGGGCCGGCGCATCGCGCACGTACAAATGCACTTTGACGCCGGGCTTGAGCACCAGCATGCGGCCGGCCTCATGGCGCTGGCCATTGATTTCAATGGTGCCGGAATAAATGTATATCGCCCGCTCTTCGTACTCGAGCGGCATTTCCAGATCTTCGCCCGCTTCGAGCCGGGCGTCGACATAGAACATCGGCGAGAAGATCTGCACCGGTGAGGTCTGGTCGAAAGCGGTGCCCAGAATGACGCGCAGCTTGCGTCCCGGTTCTTTGATCAGCGGCAGCGATGAGCGTGAGTGATGCTCAAACGACGGGGCCATGGCTTCGTGTGACTTGGGCAAGGCCACCCAGGTCTGGATGCCCGACAGCTGATGCCCCTTGGCGCGTGTCTCGGGGCTGGTACGCTCGGAATGCGTGATGCCGCGGCCGGCAACCATCCAGTTGACCGCGCCCGGGTAGATCATCTGGTCGGTGCCGAGGGAGTCCTGGTGGCGGAACTCTCCGTCGAACAAGTAGGTGACGGTGGCCAGACCGATATGCGGGTGCGGCCGGACATCGATACCCTGGCCCGGCGCAAAGTCGGCCGGCCCCATGGCATCAAAAAATACGAACGGGCCAACCGAGCGCTGCTGCGCCGACGGCAGAACCCGTCTTACGGAAAAACCGCCCAGGTCGCGGGATTTGGGTTCAAGAATGTGGGCGATTACTGACGCCTCGGAAGTTGTCTCACTCATCGTCAGCTCTCCTGGGGGCTGTTTGCTTTAAGTTTGCGGCGCAAGCATTTTTTCGAGCTTGTCCAGCACCTCATAGCAAGGCATTACCTGTCGCACCGACGAATTGGGTTCACGCCCCTGCTCAATAGCGGCGAAAAACTCCCGGTCTTGCAACTCGATGCCATTCATGGAGACATCGACGGCCGACACATCAATAGGTTCTTCCTTGCCATTTACGAGGTCATCATAACGCGCAATGTAGGTTCCGGTGTCACCGATATAGCGAAAGAAGGTGCCCAGAGGTCCGTCATTGTTGAATGACAGCGATAGCGTACAGATTGCGCCCTTGTAGGTGCGCAACTGAATCGACATGTCCATGGCAATGCCCAGTTCGGGATGAATCGGCCCTTGTACCGCCTGAGCAATCTCGACCCCGTCGCCAGCCTGGTACTGAAACAAGTCGACGGTGTGGGCGGCGTGGTGCCAGAGCAGATGATCGGTCCAGCTGCGGGGCTGGCCAAGCGCATTGGTATTGGTGCGCCGGAAGAAATAGGTCTGGACATCCATTTGCTGAATATTGAATTGGCCGGCAGCAATCCGCTTGTGCACCCACTGGTGCGAGGGGTTGAAGCGCCGCGTGTGCCCGACCATGCAGACCAGGCCGGTGCTTTGCTGAACGGCCGCCACTGCTTGCGCATCGGCCAGTGAATCGGCCAGCGGAATTTCCACCTGCACATGCTTGCCCGCCTTCATGCATTGAATGGCCTGGGCGGCATGCATCTGGGTAGGTGTACACAGAATGGCGGCCTCGACCCCATCAACGGACAGCGCTTCGTCCAGACTGGTTGTCGCCACTTCAATGCCGTATTTGCTGGCCACTTCCTGCGTGGGCTCCAGACGTCGCCCAACCAGGGCGGCCACTTCGACGCCCTTGATTTTGGCAATGCCATCGAGATGCTTGGTACCAAAGGCGCCAGCCCCTGCAACAATAACTTTCATAACCCTTCCTTGTTCTGACCGCCTCAGCGGTTCTCGAGGATAAGATGACCGACAGCCGTGTTGGACGCCGGCACATGATAGAAACGATGCTTTTCAACGACGTCGTTGTTGAGCGCCCCACGGGCCAGCAACCACATCACCAACTCGACCCCTTCGGAGCCGGCTTCTCGCAAATATTCAACATGCGGCATTTGCGCCAGCGTGGCCGGATCGTCGATCAGCGCCTGCATGAATGCTGCATCAAAGTCGGCATTAATCAGGCCCGCGCGCGGGCCTTGCAACTGGTGACTCATGCCGCCGGTGCCCCAGATCTGTACGTTCAGATCCTGGTCGAACGAATCGATGGCGCGGCGCAGCGCCTTGCCCAGCTGGTAACAACGGTTGCCGGTTGGCGGCGGATACTGGACGACATTGACCGCCAACGGAATGACCGGACACGGCCACTGCGCCGGCTGGCCGTGCATCAGCGTAAGCGGTACGGTCAGGCCGTGATCGACCGGCATTTCATTGACGATGGTCAGGTCGAATTCATCAAGAATGACCGACTGCGCAATATGCCAGGCCAGATCAGGGTGCCCTTGCACCGCCGGCACCGGCCGTGCGCCCCAGCCTTCGTCGGCAATCGGAAACGATTCGGCGCATCCGATGGCAAAAGTCGGAATCATGCGCAAATCGAAAGCACTGGCGTGATCGTTATAGACGAGCAGGATCACATCGGGCTTTTGCTGCTGCATCCATTGTCTGGAAAACTCATAGCCCTGAAACAACGGCCGCCAGTAAGCGTCGCCCGTTTTGCCATGGTCAACGGCGGCGCCAATGGCCGGCACATGTGAGGTGAACACGCCGGCGGTCAGACGGGCCATTATTTGTGCTCCTTCGCGGCGCGGTCCGCGGTCCATTCGTGTTGATAGCGATTGCCTTCAATCGGCCGGCCACCGGCGATCATCATCGCCCGGTAATCTTCTTGCGCCATGCCGGTCATCAGTGACGCCGCTTTCTCGAAGCTCATCTCATCGGTGAAAAAGAGCTTGGCCAGAAAATACACATTGCCGCCCAGTTCAATGAGCCGGTTGTACTGGCGCGCCAGCAAGGCCTCGCGCTGCGCATCGGTGAGCGCCCAATCGGCCAGATAGGCGGCCTCGTCCTGCTTGAAGCGGGCGCGATTCTCGGCCTTCATCAGCGACATGCAGCACTGATTCAGGTGGTAGCCGCGGCGCGACTGGTCGGCATCGAAGACGGTTGTCCCCGGAATATCGAGATAAGGTTTGTCCAGTGCCATCCAGGCCTCCGTGGCGGGTTTGGCTCAGTCGTCGAACGGCAGACCGAGGTATTGTTCGGCAAGCGCTGCCTGCGCCCGCGGCGAGCGCAACAGGTACTCGTAATCGTTGGCGCGAATCTTCCGGTCAAACGCGGCCTCATTGGGGAAAACATGCAGCAGGCCGGTCATCCACCAGGACAGCCGTACCGATGACCACACTCGTTGCAACGCAGTCTGCGAATAGGTCTGCAGATAATGTTCATTGTTGCGCTTGTAGTGCTCGACCAGGCCACGCGACAGATAGTACACATCGGAGACGGCCAGATTGAGCCCCTTGGCGCCGGTGGGCGGCACGATATGAGCCGCATCACCGGCCAGATACATGCGGCCATACTGCATGGGCTCGGCAACAAAACTGCGCAGCGGCGCAATCGACTTTTCAATGGTCGGGCCGGTGACGATCTGGCTGGCGATGTCGGACGGAAAGCGAGCCTTCAGTTCGGTCCAGAAGCGCTCATCTGACCAATTGGCAATATCGTCGTCGGCCTCGCACTGCACGTAGTAGCGACTGAGCATCGGCGTGCGCTGCGAGGCGAGGGCAAACCCCCGACTGTGATGGGCATAGGTAATGTCGGCCAACGGCGGCGTTTCGGACATCACCCCCAGCCAGCCAAACGGGTAGGCGCGCTCAAAGGTCTTGAGCACATCGGCTGGGATCGACTGCCGGCCCACACCATGAAAACCATCGCAGGCAGCCACAAAATCACATGCGATGCGGACCTCGCGGCCCTCGTGCACGCAACTGACCCAGGGCTTGTCGGTGGTCAGGTCGTGCAAGGCCACGTCGGCGGCCTCATGCAGCATCTGCGCGCCGGCGCGCTCCCGCGCCGCATACAAGTCTTCGGTGATCGCGGTCTGACCGTAGGCCATCATCGGTTTGCCGCAATGCTGCATCGTATCGATCATCAGGCTGGGCTGATCCTGCCAGGCGATGCGCGCGCCGTCGTGAACATGGCCTTCGCGATCCATTCGTTCGCCAAGGCCGGCCTCGCGCAGCAGCCGCACGGTGCCGTACTCAAGGACGCCGGCGCGAATCCGTTTGAGCACGTAGGACATGCTCTGGCGCTCGAGCAAGATGGTGTCGATACCGTTCTGGTCGAGCAAATGAGCGAGCAACAGGCCGGCCGGCCCGCCACCCACGATCACAACCCGGGTTTTCAGCATTGCAGTCCCCTCCACGCCGGCTTGGGCCGGCTGACAGGCGGATTAAAGACAGTGCTTCGGCGAAAGTCAATAAAATGGACCTCGGTCCGACAGACGGACCACGACAATTCATTTTCTACCATCCCACAGGGCTGGCAAAGCCCTGCAGGCCACCCCCGGAGCCGCGCATGCTGAATGACTCGAATGACACCCCCCGGTCCGGCGATCAGGTTGTGCGCTCACTGATGCGCGGTCTGGACGTTCTGGTCTGCGTCAATGAGCATACGCCGGTCAGCATCAGCCAGATCGTTCGGCACACCGCACTGCCCAAGGCCACAGTCATCCGTTTGCTGAGCACGCTGCGCCAGGCCGGCTACATTGCCCAGCAAGCCGGCACCGGTCTCTACGAACCGCTGCCCGCCGTGCGCCGCTTGTCCAGCGCCTGGCAACCCGACGACACCTTTCTGACCGAGGCCGCGCACTTGCTCGATGCCTTCGGGCAGCGCGTCAGCTGGCCGGCCGAGCTGATGATGGCCGAGTCGGCGGCGATGACAATCCGGGCCTCCAACCGCAACACCTCGCCAATTGGCTTGCGCATGTTTGAACAGACCCGCTTTCCGGTCCTGCGTTCGGCCGGCGGCCTGGCATGGCTGGCCGCACTCCCCCTGACCGAACGCGAAAAAACCGTGATTGAGCTGAGCGAGAATGAAACCGGTCCGGGCAGCGCCCACGAGCGGGCGGCCGCCGCCTTTGCCGCCATCGAGCAGACGCAACGCCAGGGCTACTCGGTGCATGCCTACCGCGCCCCGGTTCCGGGTCTGCGCGCCATTGGCATGGCCTTGCCCATGGCCGCGCCGCGCCGATCACCGGGGGCGCTGGTCTTGCTGACCCTGGAGAGCGTGGTGTCCATGGAGCAACTCACCAGGGAACTCATTGGTGAACTACGCCAATGCGCCCAGGAACTTGCCCGCCTTCATACCCGGGACAACCCCTGATCAACCACTCGCACGATTGGAGTGAGCTCGACGCGCATGCTAAGTTCTTGCCTCGGCAGCCGCCCACAACACTGGAGAATTTTCATGACCATGCACCGTTCCCTCGCCGGCATTCTGACCGCGCTCACTCTGGCGGGCCTCGCCTCCTGTGGCGGCGGCGGTGGTGATGACAATAATGGCGGCGGCGGCGTCCCGCCTGGCACGACCTTCAAGCTTGGCGGTACGGTCTCAAACCTGTACGGCCCGATAGAACTGCAGCTCAACGGCACGGACACCATTGAGCGGGACGACGCCCGCAGCTTTGCGTTCACCTTCGACACCGGCCACAATGCCTGCCAGGACCTCTTCGTCCCTTGCCGGCGGGCAGCACCTATACCGTCACCGCCAGCGCCGATCAGCAATGCAACGTGGTCAACGGCACGGGCACCGTCGGCCAGTCCGATATCAACGATATTGCCGTCAACTGCACCAGCGTGATTCGCTCGGCAACGCTGAGCGGTGCGCAGGAGAGTCCGCCCGTCAGCACAACCGCCAGCGGTCGTGGTGCCATCATCGCCAACCCGATCACCAATGAATTGACCGGCGGCATCGTTATAACAGGGCTGACGCCGAGTACCGGTGGCTTTCATATTCATCAGGCACCGGCCGGTGAGCCCGGCGGGAACGGCCCCATCATCTTCAGCCTGAGCGATGCCGGCGACAGCAAGACCTTTTTCGTACCGGCCGGCACCGTGCTGACCGCCGATCAGTACGCAGCGCTGGTGGCCGGCGAACTCTATTTCAACGTCCATACCGACGCCCAGCCCAGCGGCGAAATTCGTGGTCAGCTGAACGGACGCGGTGAAGTCATTGGCGCACTGGCTTCACTTGACGGCAGCAAGCCGGTCCCACCGACCACGTCGCCGGGCCTGGGTGGCGGCACGGTCATTCTGGACGCCGATACGCGCGAAGTGATTGTCGGCTACGCCACCTATCTGAACCTGAACAATCCGACCTCCGGTCACCTTCGCAGTGGCGGGGCTGCCGGTGAGAACGGCTCGGCCGAAGTCATCACGCTGCAAGCCGGCGACGGTGTCTACACGGCACCGGTACCCAGCACGTTTTCGAGTCAGAACGTGCTTGAACTGCGAGCCGGCCAGGCGTACTTTGAAATTCGCAGCAGCGAATTTCCGAACGGCGCAATTCGCGGCCAACTCGAACCTCAATAAGCAATCAGGCAACGGGCGCAGGGTGGCTCTTGCCGCTCAGCGCCCCTGCGCCTTGAGCCTTGCGTCCAGCCGCGGGAACACGCGGCGCGCGTTGCGCTCGAACACATCACGTTTGATGTCATCGCTCACATCAAGCTGGTCGATATAGCGCTTGGTGTCATCAAAATAGTGCCCGGTTTCAGGGTCGATGCCGCGCACCGCGCCAACCATTTCCGAGCCGAACAAAATGTTCTTTGGCTCGATGACTTCAAACAGCAGATCGATACCCGGCTGATGATAAACGCAGGTATCGAAAAACACGTTCTTCATCAGATGCGTGTCGAGCAAGGGTTTGTCGAGCATCTGCGCCAGACCACGATAACGCCCCCAGTGATACGGCACCGCGCCGCCACCGTGCGGAATGATCAGGCGCAGGTTCGGGAAGTCGCGGAACAGATCACCTTGCAACATCTGCATGAACGCGGTGGTATCGGCATTGATGTAATGCGCGCCCGTGGCATGAAAATTCGGATTGCACGATGCCGAGACATGAACCATGGCCGGCACATCGAGTTCGACCATTTTTTCGTAGAGCGGATACCAGAAGCGATCGGTAAGCGGTTGCGCGGTCCAGTGCCCACCTGATGGATCAGGATTCAGGTTGCAACCGACAAAACCGAGACCTTTGACGCACCGCTCCAGCTCGGTGATGGAACCGGACAGCGACACATCGGGCGACTGCGGCAACTGACACACCGGTGCAAAGTTGGTCGGATACAGATCGGTGACCCGCTTGATCAGATCGTTGCAGGCGCGGGTCCAGATCAGACTGGTGACCTCATCGCCCTGGTGATGCCCCATGGCCGAGGCGCGCGGCGAGAACAAGGTGAGATCGGCGCCGCGCTCGCGCTGCAAGCGCAGCTGATTCTCTTCGATTGATTCACGAATCTGGTCATCGCTGATGGAGCCATAGACGGCCGGCGCCATGTCGTCGATCGTCAACCGACGCAGCTGCGCCTCGCGAAAGGCATTGTGAGGCTCGGGCGCGGTCGTATAGTGACCATGACAATCGATAATCATCGTTCACTCTCCATGTTGGCTCGAATGGCATCCAGAAACGGGCCGAGATCTTCGTGCTCGAGAGCACTCTGGTGTTGCGGTGCCCATTGCTGGCGCTGCACACAGGCGGCCGACATCCAGGGCTGAACCCCGGCGTGTTCGACCGTCTTGACGACTTCACGCATTTCTTCGGCACGGCGGCCGCCGTGTTCAATCGTGCGCGAGATCATGTAGCGGGCAAACCGTCGCCAGTCGTCCGACGGAAACAGGTTTGACAGCGAATCAAGCACGCCATCTTCAACGCCGTAATAACGTGCCGACAACATCGATTCAGAGATCAGCGCCTCCATCCCTTTGACAAACACACTACGGCACATCTTGGTTGCCGAGGCCGGCCCGACAACAGCGCTGTGTACGGCACAGCCGCTGAATCCGAGCGCCTGCACGCGCTCGGCGAACTGCTCGGCATGCGGCCCCCCGAGCAGCATCGGCGCCGTGCTGCGCTTGGGAAAGATCGGCGACATCACCGCCACTTCGACATAAGCACCGGCGCCGGCATCGATCAACTCGGCCGCCTGTTGCTTGACACTGGGCGAGGCTGAATTGCAGTCGGCATATAAGCTGCCCGCCACCAACGCATCGGCGCAGGACCGGGCCGCATCAAGATCGGCGGCAGCCGTCACCGCGCAGAACACCAAGGCCGGGCCCTGCGCCTGGCCGGCGGCGAGCGCTGCGGCAGCATTGGCATGAAGCGTCAGCGCCCGGCTTTTGGCCGCTTGCGCCGGAGCACTGGCAGCGTCATCAAATCGAATATCAAAGGCTTCCACCCGACAATTACGGGCCAGCAAATCATCAGCCAGCACCTGTCCAACTTCACCAAAACCAATCAGAACAATGCTCTGTGCTGCTGCCGCCATGTCTGTTCCCCGCTCAAATGTTGGATACTTGAATCGAGTGTACTCGGACTATTCGCTGGCGCATCACGCACTTTTTCCGCGAAACGTCGAGCAAGCCACATGTCTGCGACGGACCATACCTATGGTTGGGTAATTCAGCGGGCACTTGTAAGCTGATGGTCTGTTTCCCGCTGATCTTTCCGGAGTCAACTGCAATGCAAACCAAATCGCTGGGTACAACCGGCCTGTCCGTTCCCCCGTTGTGCTTCGGCGGCAACGTCTTTGGCTGGACCCTCAATCAGGACGAATCATTCGCCCTCCTCGACCAGATGATCGACCTGGGCTGGACCTTCATTGACACGGCCGACATGTATTCACGCTGGGCGCCGGGCAATCAGGGCGGCGAATCCGAGACCATTCTGGGCAACTGGTTTGCCAGCCGCGGCAAGCGCAACAAGATCGTGCTGACCAGCAAGGTGGGCATGGACATGGGCGAAGGTCGCAAGGGTTTGCGCGCCGGGTATATCGTGCGCGCCGTGGAAGATTCACTGCGCAGGCTGCAAACCGATCGGATTGATCTGTACCAGGCCCACCAGGATGATCCGGACACGCCACAGGATGAAACCATGGAAGCATTCGCGCGTCTGGTCAACGCCGGCAAGGTACGAGCATTGGGCGCCTCGAACTTCAGCGCCGCCCGACTGGCGAGCGCGCAGGCAGTCTGCCGCAGCGCCGGCCTGCCCACCTACCAGACCCTGCAACCGCTGTACAACCTGATGGAGCGGGCCAGCTTTGAAGGCGAGTTGCAGTCACTGTGCGTCAACGACGACATTGCCGTGCTGCCCTATTACAGTCTGGCGAGCGGCTTTCTGTCGGGCAAGTACCGCACCGCCCAGGATGCCGGCAAAAGCCCGCGCGGCCCCGGCATTGTCGACAAGTACCTGAACGAACGCGGTCTGCGCGTGCTGGCGGCCCTGGATACGCTGGCCGCCGAACTGGGCTGCAGCGCCGGCACCGTTGCCATTGCCTGGGTCATGCATCAGCCCGCCATTGCCGCGCCGATTGTCAGCGCGACCAACGCCGCGCAACTTGCCGAACTGACGGCCGCCGCCGGCGTGAGCCTGAACGCCGCCGCACTGGCCCGGCTTGATGAGGCCAGCCGTCCCGACTAGGCGCGCCGCGCCGCTGCCCGCCTGCCAGTCGGCGGCGCAGCGGCGGTATCGCGCTCGATCAGTTCGAACTGCAGCTGCTCGCAACGCGGCACCGGCTGACCGGCGAGGCGTTCGAGCAGACGCTGGCCGGCCAGGCGACCGATATCGGCCGAGGGCACACGAATGGTCGTAATGCCGGGGCTCATCTGACCCGCCAATTCGATGTCGTCGAAACCGACCACCGTGATCTGTTCGGGCACCGCAATGCCACGCGACTGACACTCCAGCACCGCGCCAACCGCCAGCAAGTCATTGCCCGCGATGATCGCGGTGAACGGCCCGGCGCTGTCGAGCAACTGCGCCGTGGCCTGCCGGCCGGCCGTCAGCGAGAACGGCGATTGCACGATCTGATGGTCGGCCAGTGCCACACCGGCCGCCGCCAGCGTGGCCCGCACGCCGAGCAAGCGGGCCGCGGCGCGGTCGTTGCGCTCGACCTGACCGGCAATGACGGCAAATTGCCGATGCCCAAGCGCCAACAAATAGCGGGTCATTGCCGCCGACGCGTCGGTGTGATCAATGCCGACCGAGAAGTACTGCTCCGCGGCATCGGCCGACCAGGTCAGCTCATACGGCATGCCGACTTTGTCGAGCAGCGGCAGCAAGGCCGAATCGTGTTGCAGACCGACCAGAACGAGCCCGTCAACGCCGCGCTCCATCAGGTGCCGGGCCGCCAGCAGCTCTTCGTCAACACTGTAGTCGTGGGTGGCCAGCAGCAAGGTGTAACCGGCTTTCGAAAGCGTCTGTGAAAGCGCATGAGTGCCCGTGGCAAACACCGGGTTCTCGACCGGCGGAAAGATGGCGCCGATGGTGCGGGTGCGCTGCGAGGCCAGCGCCCGGGCGGCACCATGGGCCAGATAGCCCAGTTTGTTGGCGGCAGCCAGCACCCGTTCACGGGTTGGCGCGCGTACCTGATCGGGCGCCGACAACGCGCGCGAGGCCGTTGCCAGCGAAACGCCGGCGGCTTGGGCCACATCGGTCAGCTTGGCAGTCGACGCCGCCGCGGTACCGAAAACGGCACCGCTTCGTTCCATGGTTCGGCGTGGGCCGGCAAGCTCTTTCTTCCGCATAAGGGTCAGCCTAGCACCGGCTGAAAGCGCTTGCAAAGCGCAGCCTGCGGAGCCGTTGAAATCTTCGGGCAAGCGTTCAAGTCGGCCATGGTGCAGCGCAAATTGACCTTCACGCGGCTTCGGCCTATGGTCTTGAAAGCGCTTTCATTTCAGTGCTCAACGCCAAGGCGCGCATCAGAGGCGCCACGCGACACACAAACTCAGGAGACCTCTCATGAAGTTGATGAATTTGCTTGCTGGCAAATCCGGCCTGCTCACGAAAACGCTGGTAGCCGGCGCAATCGGAGCCAGTCTGATGGCCACCTCGGCAATCGCCGCGGACAAAAAAGTCAAAATCAGAATTCAGTCGGTGATTCCCACCAGTGCTGATGAAGTCGTGATGCTCAAACAATTCGCCGCTGATGTCTCCGACCTCACCGGCGGCACCGTCAGCATGGAGGTGCTGCCGGCCGGCGCAGTTGTGCCGGTAGCCGAAACCCTCGACGCGGTCGACAAAGGCCTGGTTGAAGGCGGCTTTGCCTGGACGCACTACTGGTCGGGCAAGCATCCGGCCGCCATGTTGTTCGGTTCGCCCAGCGCCGGTGCCGGGGTCGGCATGGACAACTTCTCGTGGATGGCCTGGTACATGCACGGCGGCGGCAAGGCCTTGTATGACGAGCTCTGGGGCGAGATGAAGATGAACATCAAAGGCCTGATGCTGCAACCGGTCGGCCCCGAGGCTCTGGGCTGGTTCAAAGAGCCCATCGAAAGCATGGACGACTTTCGCAAGCTGCGTTTTCGGGCGCCTCCCGGCATTCCCGGCCAGATCTACCAGGACATCGGCGTGGCCGCCGTGGCCATGGGTGGTGGTGACATCCTGCCGGCCCTTGAAAAAGGCGTGATCGACGCGGCCGAATGGTGCTGCCCGAAGCCGGACAGCGTGTTTGGCTTTCAGAAGGTGCTCAAGCACTACTACCTGCAAGGGCTGCACCAGAACATCGTCAACGCCGACCTCTACATCAACGGTGATGTCTGGAAGAAGATGTCCGATGGTCAACGCAAGGCGATGGAAATTGCCGCGCAGGCTTCGCTGATGAATGCGGTGTCCTACCGGATTGCCGAAAACGGCAAGGCCTTGCAGGATCTCACCGAGAATCAGGGCGTAATCCTGCACGACACGCCGGCCGAGTACTTCAAGGAGTTTGGCGCCGCCGCCCTCAAGAGCTTTGAGAAAAACGCTGCCGACAATGCGTTCTTCAAGAAGGTCTGGGACAGTCAGAAGCAGTTTGCGGACATGGTGGTGCCGTTCTGGGCCGGTGCGCAGAAGTCCAACGCCGGCATTGGCGCTGCGTACGCCGAAACCCTGAAGAAGAAGTAAGGCCGGTCCGCCGCCCCTGCGCTGCGGCCAGCACTGCTGGTCGAGGCTGCTCTGGCCGCCGGGGCGGCGACACTTCTCACCCCTGTTTTGTCACTTCCATCGCTGAGCCCTCGGCCCTGCGCCGAGCGGCCCGCGTCAACGCTTACCGCTTTGCAGGCCTCGCCCCATGGAACACAAGCCCGAACTTGCCGATGAGTCGATTGCGACCCGGCGCTCCGACAACGTCACCGATCTGCCCGCCGACATGCCGGGCTGGGCCCGCGCCATCATCGTGCCGATCGATCTGCTCAATCTCTGGATCGGCAAGGTGGTCGGCTTTCTGATCCTGCCGCTCATCTTCGCGATGACCTACGAAATCTTCGTACGCAAGGCCTTCACCGCCCCCACGGCCTGGGCCTTCGACATCTCGCGCATGCTCTACGGCGCCATGTTCATTCTGGGTTCGGCCTACGGGCTGTCCAAGGGCATTCACATCCGCTCCGATTTCCTCTATCGCAACTGGCCCATCAAGAACCAGGGCCGGGTCGATCTGTTTCTGTATCTGGTGTTCTTCCTGCCCAGCATGGTGATCTTTCTGTGGGTATCAACCGAATGGGCGATGAAGTCGCTGGCCGCCGGCGAGCGCGGCATGGACTCGGCCTGGATGCCCTTGCTCGGGCCCATCAAGAGCACCTTGCCGATCGGCGTACTGCTGCTGTTGTTGCAGGGGCTGTCCGAGACGGTCAAGAGCTGGTATGCGGCCACGCGCGGTCGCTGGCCCAACGAAACCTATGATCCCGAAGCCGAGCTGGCCGGCAAGGAGGGCTGATCCATGTCTCCTGAAATGATTGGCCTGCTGATGATCGGCGGGATGCTGGCGGGTATTTTCATCGGCTTCCCTATTTCCTTCACTCTGATTTTTCTCGGCCTCACCTTCGGCTACTGGGGCTTTGGCGATCTGGTCTTCTATCTGCTGACCCTGCAGTTCTACGGCTCGATGATGGAGCCAACGCTGGCGGCGGTGCCCTTGTTCGTCTTCATGGGCATCATGATGGAGCAGGCCAATCTGATGGAACGGCTGTTCAATTCCATTCAGCGCATTCTGTCGCGCCTGACCGGCTCGCTCTATCTGGCCGTGGCCTTTGTATCCACGGTGTTTGCGGCGGCCACCGGCATCGTTGGCGCATCGGTGACCATCCTGGGCATCATGGCCGGCAAGCCGATGATCCGTTCGAAATACGATGTGCAGTTGTCATCCGGGCTGATCGCCGCCGGCGGCACGCTGGGCATTCTGATTCCGCCCTCAATCATGTTGGTGGTAATGGGGCCGGTTCTCGAAGTGCCGGTCACCACCTTGTTTGCGGCCGCCATCGTGCCCGGCATCATGCTGGCCACCTTGTTCACCGGCTACGCGATGATCCGCTGCTGGATCAATCCTTCGCTCGGCCCGCCGCTGGCCATGGCCGACCGGCCTGCCACCAGGTCCGAGGTCTGGGGCGAGTTCTTCAAGGGGCTGGTGCCGCCGGCCGGTCTGGTACTGGCCGCGCTGGGCAGCATCCTGTTCGGCTACGCCACCCCTACCGAGGGTGCTGGTGCCGGTGCTTTCGGGGCGCTGGTCATGGCCGCGGCCTATGGCAAGCTCAGTTGGCCCAACCTGAAAGACGCCTGCATCAAAACGCTGGAAATCTCGGTACTGATTCTGTTTCTGGTGGCCGCGTCAAACTTCTTTGGCGCAGTGTTCTCGCGGCTGGGCACACCAACGATGCTGACCGAGACCTTGCTCGCGCTCGAGATGAACCGCTATGCCATTCTGGCCATCGTAATGGCGCTGATCTTCCTGCTCGGCTGGCCGCTCGAATGGGTGCCGATCGTGCTTATCGTCGTGCCCTTTCTGATTCCGCTCATCACCGAGCTGGGCTTTGACCTGACCTGGTTCGGCATTCTGGTGGCGGTCAACCTGCAGACAGCGTGGCTCAGTCCACCGGTGGCGCTATCGGCCTACTTTCTGAAAGGCGTGGTGCCGGAATGGCAACTGGCTGACATCTACAAAGGCATGTTGCAATTCATGGGCTTACAACTGTTCGGCCTGATCATGATCATCATCTTTCCTGACATTGCGATGTGGTTGCCGCGCTGGATTTACGGGGAATAAGCCATGACCAACGCACCCATTTACGACTACGTAATTGTCGGCGGCGGCACCGCCGGTTGCGTGCTCGCCAACCGGCTCAGCGCCAATGGCCAATACACGGTGCTGATGCTCGAGGCCGGCCCGGCCGATCGCTACCCCTGGATTCACGTACCGATCGGCTACGCCAAGACCATGTTCCACCCCGTCTACAACTGGCGCTTCGAAACCGAGCCCGATCCTGGCATGAACAACCGCAAGGTGTACTGGCCGCGCGGCCGGACCTTGGGCGGCTCATCGTCGATCAACGGCCTGGTGTTCATTCGCGGTCAGGCCGAGGACTACGATCACTGGGCCGAGCTTGGCAACAAGAGCTGGAGCTGGCGCGCAGTACTACCCTACTTTCGCAAGCAGGAAGACAACGTCCGGGGCGAGTCGGACTACCACGGGGTTGGCGGCCCCATCACCTGCTCGGACGTCGGGCGCAAGCACGAACTGATCGAAGCGATCATTCGCGGCGGCGGCGAGCTGGGCGTGCCGCGCAATGATGACTTCAACGGCGCGCAGCAGGAAGGGGTGGGCTACTTTCAGCTCTTTACGCGCAATGGTTTGCGTTGCAGCACTGCGGTCGGTTATTTGCGCCCGGCCCGGCGCCGTCCCAATCTGACTACCCTCACCGACGCGCAGGCAACCCGCATCCACTTTGACCCCCAACGCCCGCGCCGGGCGCAAGCCGTGTCCTATGTTCGCGCAGGTCAGACGCATACCGTGCGAGTTGGGCGCGAAGTCCTGCTGGCCGCAGGGTCTCTGCAAAGCCCCCACCTGTTACAACTGTCCGGCGTCGGACCGGCCGATCTGCTTGCCCGTTACGGCATCGAGCCGGTGCATGAACTGCCCGGCGTAGGCGAGAACCTGCAAGACCATCTGCAGTTCCGGCTCATTTTCCGCTGCACCAAACCCATTACGCTCAATGATGACCTGGCCTCGTGGTGGCGGAGCGCCCGCATCGGCCTGCAATGGCTGCTCAGCCGGCGCGGCCCGCTGGCCGTGGGCATCAACCAGGGGGGCATGTTTACCAGGGTGATGCCCGAGTCGACCACACCCGACATTCAATTCCATTTCGCCACGCTGTCGGCCGACATGGCCGGCGCCAAGCCGCACCCGTTTCCGGGCTTTACCTTCAGCGTTTGCCAGTTGCGGCCTACCTCGCGCGGCCACGTCCGGCTCAAGTCGGCCGACCCACTGACCCCGCCAGCGATGACCGCCAACTATCTGTCCACCGAGGCAGACCGACGCTGCGCCATTGCAGCCATTCGCTTTGCTCGCCAACTCTCGCAAACGCCAGCCATGCGTGACTATGTCGAGACCGAGTTGTTGC
>CAXBNM010000051.1:0-18207 GCA_963976885.1 uncultured Burkholderiaceae bacterium | reverse complement strand
AACCGCTGGCGCGAACTGGCCGCCGTCCTGCCCCCGGCACGCAAGCTGTCGTATGCCTCCAATGTGATCAACCTCGGCTCGCCCGTACAGGTACAGCTGTCGGCACGTAATGATGAAGGCCTGGCACGGGCCGTTCTTGCCCTGCGCCAGGAGCTGGAGAGAATCGACGGGGTGTTCGACATTCGTGACGATCGCGAGCCCGGCAAACGCGAAGTTCAGTTCACCCTCAAGCCCTATGCCCGCACGCTGGGGATTACCGTCGATGCCTTGTCGCGCCAGGTGCGCGCGGCGTTCTACGGTTCCGAAGCGGTCCGGGTGCAGCGCGGCCGCGACGAAGTCCGCGTTTATGTACGACTGCCCGAAGCCGAACGCAATGCGCTCGGCGATATCAGCGAATACCGGGTGCGCACCCCGGCGGGCGGCTATGTGCCGATCAGGCAGGTTGCTGATGTCAGCCTCGACTACGGCGCGCCCACCATCGTGCGCGAAGACGGGCGGCGCATGAACACCGTTTTTGCCGAAATCGACCTGGCCCGCGTAACCGGCCAGCAGATCAATACGCAGCTCGAGGCCGATTTCCTGCCCGCCCTGCAGGAGCAGATTACCGGGCTCAGCTATACGATGGGCGGCGAGCAACGCGAGCAAAAGCAGACCATGCCGGCGCTGGCGCGCAGCTTTCTGCTGGCCGTGTTTGCAATGTTTGCGCTGCTGGCGCTGGCGTTTCGCTCTTACGCCCAGCCCTTCATCGTGATTGCAGCCATCCCGTTCGGCCTGGTGGGCGCCACCATCGGGCACCTCGCCCTGGGCCTGAGCTTCGGGCTCACCAGTGTCTTTGGCATCGTCGGTCTGTCGGGAATCATCGTCAACGGCGCGCTGGTGCTGGTCGACTTCGTCAACGAGGAACGCCGTCGTGGGCTGGCCACGGCAGAGGCAATCGTCAGCGCCGCCAAATCACGCTTTCGGCCAGTATTTCTCACCGCCATGACGACGTTTCTGGGAATTTTTCCGCTCATCATCGAGCGCAGCATTCAGGCGCAATTCCTGATTCCGCTGGCCGTTTCGATTGCGGTGGGGGTGTTGCTGGGCACCGTTTTATTGATGCTGCTGACGCCGGCACTGGTCATGCTCGAAGAAGATTTGCGTCAGGCCTGGACGAATCGTCGTCACAGGGGCAGCGTAGCGACGGCTACGCCGCTCGGACAGGACTGAGTGCCGCGGCCAGCCCGACCGCCAATGGGTCGGGCTGGCGGGCCTCAATCAGGTCGCTCAGTCAGGCCGCTCAGTCAGTTGAGCGTGCCGTACCAACGCCGATAGCTTTCAGGAAAGCCGCGCCCAACACCGACTTGAGCAACGCGCCAATGGCAAACGGAGCCACGCCAAGAACAATGGCTTGCTGAGCACCGACGGCCATGGCCAGCCAGGCTGCGCCAAGCACCAGGCACAAGACATTACCAAGCAGCATTGCAACGAAGGCCAACAGCACGCGTTGACCGTTCCAGCCGCGCTCGACCAGCCAGCCCGTGGCGGCAGCGGCAATCGGGAATGCCAGCAGGTAACCAGCCGTCGGACCGGCAAAGCGCAGCAGGCCACCACCGCCGCCGGCAAAGACGGGCAAGCCAAGAGCGCCCGCGCCCAACCAGGCCAGCACCGTCAACGCGCCCAGGCGCCAACCGTACATGGCGCCGACCAGGGTCACGGCCAGCGTCTGCATCGTCATGGGCACCGGCAGCATCGGCACGCTGATGTGCGAGGAGGCGGTCAACAAGAGCATGCCAAACACGACGGCAACCACCTTGGTTGCCATGGACTGGTCTTGCCACCATGCGGCGCCCGTGGCCATGACGGGATTTTGGGGTACTGAACTAGACATCATTTCTCCTCGATTGGCGGTGTCCACCGCCGGTACGTCTTCAAACAGATTCGAGCGGCATTTTAAACGCCCCGGGGAACAGGAACGTACATTCGCGCCGGCCGAGGACGAGCGTCGTTCCACGGCAACACAGGATTCATCGAAAAATGGCTGCACAGCCCTTGTGTGCAGGACCAAACCCCGCGCGTTTGCAGACCAAGGACGAATCGCACCAAAGTAGCGCAGACCAGTGAGCGCCGGAAAATCTGCTATTGCTCACGTCGGCTGTGGGATGGCACCGGGCGAGCGTTCATACGCGCCTGACTCGCCGCTCAGGTCAGATCAGGGACAGAAGATTTCCTTGAGCGTGCCGATCAGGCGCTCAACGGCCGGGTTCTCGACCCGGTAGTACAGCGTCTGCGATTCACGCCGGAACGTGACCAGACCCTCGTCGCGCATTTTGGCCAGATGCTGCGACAGCGCAGACTGACTCAGCGGCACATGCTTGAGAATTTCGCCAACAGTCATCTCGCCACTTTCGATCAGCAGGCAAAGCACCAGCATCCGTTGCTCGTTACCAACCGCACGCAGCATCGACGCGGCATTGGCGGCGCCTTTCTGGATGAATTGCTGATCTTTCTTGCTGAGCACGACATTTCCCATGACTTATCTTTTCTAAATTAGTTGTCGCTAATATACAATGAGCTGTTCGACCGCTTCGCGAAAGTGAGATTAGCATGCCGCGACCAGCACAAATACGGACCTTCTTCATCGCAACGACCAACACGGTGACGCATCGGGTAGCCGATCCGATAACCCACCGGGTCGCCATCAAGGGTTCCGTCTGCTGTTGTCAGCCCTACCAGCTAACATCTGGTCAGGACAGCCGCCGCAAGCGGAATCCCATGGAGTGCGCTACCTGAAAATTCCGTTTCGTTGCGCCGATTGAAACCCTGACCGGCAAACGTACGCAACAAGGATTCGCTCAGTCATGAATCAGTCAGCGGACACGCAACCGCCAACGTTGCCCGACACGACAACCCGTCGCGCTGATGCCGCTTGCCTGATCAATGCCGCCACTCCGCTCCTCTGGTTACCGCAGGCCGCCCTGCTCGCGCTGGCAGTCGCAGGCCTGCAAAGCGGCGCCGGACTCAACGGCGTGCTGGCGCCCGCGGCAGGCATTGTCCTGCTGGGCGTGGTGCGAGCCTTGCTTGAGGCATGGAGCGCGCAGAAGATGTTCACCCATGCTCGTGCGCAACTGAGCCAATGGCGCAAACAGAGTATCGACACGCTGGCCGCCCGTTCCCCGCTGGACCGCACGCGCATGGCCGCCGGTGCCGCGGCGAGCGCGCTGGCCGAACAAGCCGAATCCATCCTGCCATGGCTGACCCGCTACCGACGCGCAACTCTGCGCTTGCGTATCGTGCCAACACTGATCGTCGCCCTTGTGGCCTGGTACTCCTGGGCGGCCGCGCTTGTGCTGCTTTTCGCCGCGCCGCTGATTCCGATGTTCATGGCGATCGTCGGCTGGCGCGCCAAAGCGGCCAGCGAAGAGCAATGGCTGCAGATGAGCAGCATGAATGCCTACCTGCTCGATCGCCTGCGCGGCATGCCGACCTTACGGGCGCTCGGATGCATTGACAGCACCGCACACCGGCTGCGCGCCAATGCCGAAGATCTGCGCACCCGCACCATGCGCGTGCTGCGCATTGCGTTTCTGTCCTCCGCGGTGCTGGAGCTGTTCGCGGCTCTTGGCGTGGCGATGGTTGCTGCCTATATTGGATTCCATCTGCTGGGCACGTTCACCATTGGCACCTGGGGGCAGCGCCTCAGTCTGGCCGAAGGCTTGTTCGTCTTGCTGCTGGCGCCGGCCTTCTTTGAGCCCTTGCGCGAACTGGCCTCGGTCTGGCACGACAAGGCCTCTGGTGAAGCGGCCATTGATGCGTTGCATCGGCTCAATCAGAATGGTTTGTTACTGCCCGACAGCCAGCCTGCGGACGCCCCGGCCAGTCCGCGCCAGCCAACCGCGCCGCACGCGGTCGCGCAACAGCCGGCGGCAATCAGCGTGCGCGGGCTCGACTTCTCTTTTCCGGACGGCGAACCGGTGTTCCGCGATTTCAATCTGCAGATCGAAGCGGGTGAACACGTCGCGCTGATGGGGCCAAGCGGCGCGGGCAAGACGGTCTTGATGGCCTTGCTGGCCGGCTTGCTGCGCCCCACGGCGGGCACTATTCAGATCGATGGCGAATCGCTGACCGCCGAGTCTGCTCGCCGCCTGCGTCAGCGCATGGCCTGGATGGGCCAACGCCCGCACGTATTTTCCGGTTCGGTCTTTCACAATGTTGCGCTTGGCCGCCAGGACATGACGCGTGCTCTCGTGCGCCAGACCATCGACTGGGCCCGACTCGACTCGGTTGCCCAGGCGCACCCCGGCGTCTCCCTCGGCGAAGGCGGCACGGGTCTTTCGATGGGCGAAGGAGCACGCCTGGCACTGGCCCGCATGGCTGGTGCCAGACAGGCCAACCTGATGCTTCTCGATGAACCCACCGCTCACCTCGACGCCGAAACTGCCGAGCAAGTGATGCAGGCCTTGTTGGAGTTGGGCGCCGGGCGCACGCTGGTGGTGGCCACTCATGATCCGGCACTCGCCGCCCGGATGGACCGGGTCGTGCAAATGCCGGCGTCCCTCGAAACAGCGGCCAGACCGAGGCAAGCGGCATGATTGATCAACCGGCATCAATGTCGCAACCCATGTCCGTCCTGCGCGCCATGCTCGGTGGCTTTCCCCGGCGCATGGTGCTCGGCGCGGCGCTTGCCACCTTGACGGTATTGGCGGGTATGGGTCTGCTCGGCCTTTCCGGGTGGTTCATTGCCGCCACCGCCATCGCCGGCCTGCAGTTGAGCACGGCGCTGGTGTTCGATGTCTTCATGCCGTCCGCCGGTATCCGGCTTCTGGCGCTTACCCGCACCGCCGCTCGCTACGGGGAACGACTGGTCACGCACGATGCCACCCTGGCAACCCTGGCGATGTTGCGCGAACGTTTGTTTCGCGGCTGGGCCAGCGCGACAGGGGCGCGGATTCTGCTGCGCCATCCCGGCAAAGCCTTGTTCCGCCTGACCAGTGATCTTGATGCGCTCGAACCACTCTACTTGCGCTTGCTGGTTCCTGCAGCAGCGGCGCTTGGCGCCGCCGCGTTGGGCGCCATCATCCCGGGCGTGATGAATCTCTGGCTGGGCCTGGCGCTGGGCCTGTGGCTCTTGATCGTCGGCAGCGGCGTGAGCCTGATGCTGTTCCGGCGCGCGCACCGCCCGGCCACGCAACGCGCGCTGCTGACCGAACGCCTGCGCGCTCAGACCATCGATCTGGTGTCGGGGCAGACCGAACTGCTGATGACCGGACGCCTGAGCGCCCAACGCGACACCCTGGCACGCACCGATCAGCGCCTGGCCCGCGCGGACGAACACCTCCATCGGCTCGACATCATGGCCGGCGCCGTCTATGAAATTGCCGGCAGCCTGACCCTGGCGATGGTTTTGCTGGCGGCGGGTGCCCTCAGCGCATCCGAACAGATGCAGACGGCCGGGGCCGTGCTGGCCTTGCTGATTGCGCTCAGTGCGATGGAACCCTTTGCCGGACTGCGACGCGGTGCGCTCGAAGCGGGTCGGATGTGGCTGGCGGCGCGCCGAATCTCGCGGCACTTTGCGAGCACGCCCGAAGCCGCCCCGACCGAGCAGGCGCCGCCGCCGGGCATCGCCTTGCAGATGCAGCAAATGTCTGTGGCCCACATTGACAGCGCCACCCCTACGCTGACCGATATCTCACTGCGCCTGCCCGCAGGCAAACGGCTGGCTGTGATCGGTCCCAGCGGGGCTGGCAAGTCAACGCTGATGGCACTGGCGGCAGGTGAACTAACACCCTGCGGAGGCATTTTGCGATCGCGACCTCATGCCTGGCTCAGTCAGCGCACCGATCTGTTTCAGGACAGCTTGCGCGAAAATCTGTTGCTGGCCAACCCTCATGCCACCGACGCCATGCTGTGGACCGCTCTGGAAACCGCCGGCCTCGACGCCGCCGTGCGAGCCCGGCCCGACGGACTGGACACCCGCCTTGGCGATGGCGGCATGGGTTTGTCGGGCGGTCAGACCCGACGTCTGGCGCTGGCCCGCATGCTGCTGCAGGCGCATAAGCTCTGGCTTCTTGATGAGCCCACTGAAGGGCTCGACGCCAGCACGGCCACCGACGTACTGGGCAGACTCGATGCGTGCGGTGCCGGGCACAGCTGGCTCTTGGCCACGCACCTGCAACGCGAGGCCAGACTTGCCGATCAGCTCATTGTGCTGCGCCACGGACGCATCGCAGCAAGCCACGAACGCGGCAGCCCAGGCTTCAATGCCGCACTGGCCACTTTGCGACCGGACTGATTTTTTTTACGTTAATGACTCCACACCGACCAAGGACACGACATGGACTTTGACATCGTTACGCTGTCTCGATTGCAGTTTGCAATCACAGCGCTTTACCACTTTCTGTTCGTTCCCCTGACCTTGGGCTTGTCCATTTTGCTGGCCATCATGGAAACGGTCTATGTCATGACGGGACGGCAGATATGGCGCGACATGACCAAATTCTGGGGCGTACTGTTCGGCATCAACTTTGCGATGGGCGTCGCCACCGGCATCGTGATGGAGTTTCAGTTCGGCATGAACTGGAGTTACTACAGTCATTATGTCGGCGACATCTTTGGCGCCCCTCTGGCGCTTGAAGGATTGATGGCCTTCTTCCTTGAAGCCACTTTTGTAGGTTTGTTCTTTTTTGGCTGGGACCGTCTGTCCAAGGTTGGTCATCTGGCAGCCACCTGGTGTGTCGCGCTTGGCTCGAACTTTTCCGCGCTGTGGATTCTGATCGCCAACGGCTGGATGCAGAACCCGGTCGGCTCGGCGCTCAATCCGCAAACCATGCGGATGGAAATGACCGATTTCTTCGCCGTCATTACCAACCCTGTTGCGCAGGCCAAATTCGTTCATACCGCCTCAGCGGGCTATGTCACCGCGTCAATTTTCGTGCTGGGCGTCTCGGCCTGGTACGCACTCAAAGGCCGCCACTTGCAACTGGCCAGGCGCTCGATGACGGTTGCCGCCTCATTCGGTCTGGCCTCGGCCCTGTCGGTTATCGTCCTTGGCGATGAGAGCGGGTACCTGTCCACCGAACACCAGAAGATGAAGCTGGCGGCCATTGAGGCGATGTGGGAAACCGAACCCGCGCCGGCCGCATTTACCGCGATAGGTTTCCCCGATCAGGAAGCACGGGAAACCCACTACGCGGTTCATATTCCCTGGGCCATGGGCTTGATCGGCACACGCTCGCTGACCACGGAGATTCCCGGCATCAACCAACTGGTTGAGCGCGCCGAGCAACGCATCCGCAACGGCGTGCTGGCCTACGACGCGCTGCAACAGATCCGCTCGGCCGGAGCAGGCACCAGCGTTGCGCCCGAGGTACAGGCGAATTTTGAAGAGCATGGCAATGAGCTGGGTTATGCGTTGCTGCTCAAACGCTATATCGATGATCCGCGCCAGGCAACTCCGGAGCAGATCTCCAAGGCCGCCTGGGATACGGTGCCGCAGGTCGCGCCCCTGTTCTGGTCGTTTCGCCTGATGGTCGGCCTGGGTTTCTTCTTCATTTTGCTGACCGGTGTTTTCTTTGTGCTCTCGGCACGTCGCAAGATCGACGCTTATCCGTGGCTGCTCAAGGTGGCGGTCTGGTCGATTCCGCTGCCTTGGGTTGCTGCCGAATGCGGCTGGATCGTAGCCGAACTGGGCCGCCAACCGTGGGTGATTGAAGGCGTGTTACCGACCGCGATGGCGGTGTCCAATCTGGGCGCCGCCACGGTACTGCTCACGATTGCCGGCTTCGTGACGATCTACACCGTCCTGTTGATCATTGAAATGAAACTCATGCTCACAGCCATTCGCAAAGGCCCGGCCGATCCGGCCCCGACAGCGACCGAACCCCTGCCAACCACCGGCGACTTCGCCCCGGCCCGCTAACTTTTTCCAGGATGACTGACATGATTCTGCACGAATTGATTTCCTACGATGTCCTGCGTCTTATCTGGTGGGCGCTGCTGGGCGTGCTGCTCATCGGCTTCGCCGTCACCGATGGCTTCGACCTCGGCACGGGTGCCTTGTTGCCCTTTGTGGCCAAAACCGACCTCGAACGCCGGGTCGTCATCAACAGCATCGGACCGGTCTGGGAAGGCAACCAGGTATGGCTGATTCTCGGTGGCGGGGCTATTTTCGCCGCCTGGCCACAGTTGTACGCGGTATCGTTTTCAGGCTTTTATCTCGCCATGTTTGCGATTCTCGTCGCACTGATCATTCGACCGGTGGCCTTCAAGTTCCGCAGCAAGCGCGAAGACCCCCAATGGCGCGCCCGCTGGGACTGGGCCTTGTTCGTCGGCGGCTTTGTCCCTGCGCTCATTTTTGGCGTGGCCATGGGTAACGTGTTGCAAGGCGTGCCGTTTCGCATCGAACCGGACATGCAGATCTTTTATGACGGATCCTTCTTCGGTTTGCTCAATCCGTTTGCACTGCTCGCCGGCCTGGTCTCGGTAGCCATGCTCGTGATGCATGGCGCAACATGGCTGCAACTGAAAACCAGCGACGCCGTCGCTGACCGCTCGCGCCGCTACGGCATGATCGCCGCCGTGGCGACCGTGGCGTTGTATGCGCTAGCCGGCATGTTGCTGACTTCGATGGTGCCGGGTTATGCCATTACCAGCGAGATCGATCCGACCGGCCCGTCCAACCCCTTGCTCAAGGAAGCGGCGGTCACCGCCGGCGCCTGGTTCAACAACTACACCGCGTACCCGACGCTGTATGTCGTGCCCGCCATCGGCTTGATCGGCCCCTTGCTTGCTGCACTGCTGCAAGCGGCACGCTGGCCGTTGCTGGCCTTGCTGACCAGCGGCACCAGTATTGCGGCAATCATCGCCAGCGTCGGCGTGTCGATGTTCCCGATCATTCTGCCCTCATCGGTGAATCCGTCGGCAAGCCTGACCGTCTGGGACGCCTCTTCAAGCCATCTGACGTTGTTCATCATGCTGGTTTCCACCCTCATCTTCATGCCCATCATTCTTGCCTACACCAGCTGGGTCTTCTCGGTGCTGCGCGGCAAGGTCGATGCCGATGCCATTCGTGATGGCGCCGGCCATTCCTACTGATCGTTGAAAGATTTTCAAGGAGAAACACATGTGGTATTTCGCCTGGCTTTTGGGTCTGCCTCTGGCAGCCGCCTTCGCGGTTCTGAATGCGATGTGGTTTGAACTCATGGAAGACGAGGAGATTCGACGCGATCGCCTGGATTCTGAATAGCGGCGAACCCGATCAACCCGACAGATTGACCCGACCTGCAGACGGCACTCACCGGGTGCGCGGTAGCGACGCACCCCATCGTCACGGTGGCCGCGCTGCGGTCGTGAAAGCAACGAGCGCTTGCAGGCGCTGCCAAACAACCGTGGTAACCCACCGCAACGCCCCGGGTCATCCCCACCGGAGCTGAACAAGGACGAGCCCGCGCCAGAGGTTTTGCGCTGGCGCGTCTCGATCAGAGCAATTGCGGATTGCCGGTCAAAAGAGACACCACCGCACCGCAAGCCCCCCTGGCTCATTGGGCCCCCCCCAATAAAATGGACAAAACGAGTCAGGAACCGGACATCCAGCATCAGATTCCGGAACAACCTGGCGTCAACCACCGCTGGTAAACACTGCTGTAGCTTTGCCCGACGCTGCACTAGCAAGTAGTATGTCGCAAGTAGATTCGGTCGCGTGCAGACTGACTACGCGCGAACAAACAGGCACTTCGAACCAGTCGCGCAACACACGCCATGCAAGTTGTTCTGTAGTGCCAATAATCCGTCGGCAAGTCCGACGAACTGGTTTTCCACGGAGACAAGCGATGAGCAAATCAATTGATGCGGCATCCACAAGACGTTCGTTTCTCAAGCGCAGCGCAGTAACCGGCGGCGTGGCCGCGGCCGGAGCCCTGGCATCACCGGCCGTCATCGGCCAGGCACCCATAGTCGTCAAGATGCAGACTTCCTGGCCTGCTTCAGACATCTGGATGGACTTCGCACGCCAGTACAAAGACAGAGTCGAGCAGATGTCGGGCAACCGGCTGAAAATTGACTTGCTTCCGGCCGGCGCGGTGGTCGGCGCGTTTCAAGTCCTCGATGCCTGTAACGACGGCGTACTCGATGCGGCCCATTCGGTGCCGGTTTACTGGTACGGCAAATCCAAGGCCGCGTCGCTGTTCGGTACCGGTCCGGTTTTTGGCGGTTCGGCCACCACCATGCTGGCCTGGTTCAACGCCGGCGGCGGCGCCGAGTTCTACCGCGAACTGACCCAGGACGTTCTGGGCCTGAATGTGGTCGGCTTCCTGGGCTTCCCGATGTTCGCCCAGCCGTTTGGATGGTTCAAGAATGAAGTCAAAACCCCCGACGACATCAAGGGCCTCAAATATCGCACCGTCGGTCTGGCCGCCGATCTGATGCAGTCGATGGGCATGTCGGTGGCGCAACTTCCAGGTGGCGAAATCGTGCCCGGCATGGAGCGCGGCGTCATCGATGCCTTTGAATTCAACAACCCATCGTCAGATATGCGTTTCGGTGCTCAGGACGTTGCCAAGAACTATTACCTGTCCTCGTATCACCAGGCTTCGGAGTCATTCGAGTTTCTGTTCAACAAGGATTTCTACGAGGACCTCGAGCCCGATCTGCAGGCCATCCTCAAGTATGGTGTCGAGGCGGCGTCGACCGCTAACACGGCCAACGCCATGGACAACTACTCGGCCGATCTGCAGAAGCTGCAAAATGACAGCGGCGTCAACGTCCACCGAACCTCGCAGTCCATTCTCGATGCGCAGATCAAAGCCTGGGACGCGCTGATTGCCGAACTGGAGAAAGACAAGTTCATGAAAAAGGTGCTGGACAGCCAGCGCGCCTGGGTCGAACGGGTAACCTACTATGAGCTGATGAACTCGCCGGATTATGCGCTTGCCTACGAGCACTATTTCCCGGGCAAACTCAAGCTTTGAGTCACCTTTTGCAGCTCAGGAAATCGGCCCTGCTGCCATCCGAGGGCCGATTTCCGAAGATTCATCAATGCCTGCGGACCTTTCATAACGGCATTACCACCAGAGATCGCGCATGATCCGAATCGTTGAATTTGCCGACAAGCTGTCAGCCTGGTTCGGCAAGACGTTTGCCTGGCTGATTCTGATGATGACCTTCGGCGTCAGCTATGAAGTTGTGGTGCGCTATATATTCAATGCGCCCACCCCCTGGTCGCTGGATGTCTCGTTCATCATGTATGGCGCGTTGTTCATGGTCGGCGGGGCCTACACCTTATCGTGCGGCGGCCACGTGCGCGGCGACTTTCTCTATCGCCTGTGGCAACCGAAAACCCAGGCGAAAGTCGACCTGGTGCTGTATCTGATCTTCTTTTTTCCTGGTGTGACGGCATTGGTGTTGTCAGGCTGGAAATACTCATCTCGCTCCTGGGGTTACACCGAGGTCAGCGTCAACAGTCCGGCTGGCATACCGATTTTCCAGTTCAAGTCCATCCTCGTGCTGGCCGGTGTCTTGTTGTTCATCCAGGGAATCGCCCAGATCTGTCGGTGCATTCTCTGCATGCGAGAAGGCTACTGGCGCGTGCCGGTAGATGACGTCGAAGAGACAGCAGATCTCGTGACCAAACAGAACCTCAGCAAGAACAATGGCGATTAATCCGTCGATTCGTTTCCGCAGGCATCCGGCCATTGCCGCTAAAGCACCGACTGAACGGCAAGCTGCCCCCCTGATCATGCAAGGAGTCCGCCCGTGACAGACCCGATGGTAGCTTTGTCGATGCTGGGCATCTTTATCGTCCTGGTATTCCTGGGGTTCCCGATTGCCTTCACGCTGATGGCTTTAGGTATCGGTTTTGGTTACTACGCCTATTTTGACGACCGCCGCATGTGGCGGGCCTTCAACCGCCTGGGCGAAGATGCGGACGGATGGGACCAGGCCACGCTCTGGGTGGAAGGTCTGTTCAACAATCGAATCTTCGATTTATTCATCAACCAGACTTACACGGTGATGTCCAATGAGGTGCTGACCGCCGTGCCGTTGTTTCTGTTCATGGGCTACATCGTTGAGCGCGCCAATATTGTCAACCGGCTGTTCTCAACACTGAATATCGCCTCACGTAACGTGCCTGGCTCAATGGGGGTCGCGGCGCTTATAACCTGTGCGCTGTTTGCCACCGCAACCGGCATCGTCGGCGCGGTCGTGACCCTGATGGGCTTGCTTGCTTTGCCGGCAATGCTCAAGGCCCGCTATGACCACAGTTTTGCCTCAGGCATCATCTGCGCCGGCGGCACGCTGGGCATTCTGATCCCGCCCTCCATCATGCTGATCGTCTACGCGGCGGCCTCGGGTGTTTCGATCGTGCGCTTGTACGCTGGCGCGATGTTGCCCGGCCTGACGCTGGTTGCCCTCTACCTGATCTACATCGTCGGTCGGTCGATTCTGCAACCCGAGCTGGCGCCCAAGCCCTCGCGCGAAGAGGTGCCCGATGTGCCGGCGGGTCGACTCATCATGATGTTGCTGACATCGTTTCTGCCCCTCGCCGCACTGATACTGGCAGTACTGGGCTCGATTCTCTTCGGGCTGGCCACGCCGACCGAGGCCGCGGCCATCGGCGCCCTGGGTGGCATGTTGCTGGCCGTCGTCTACCGCGCGCTCAGCTTCCAGCGCTTGCGCGAATCGGTCTATCTCACCGTGCGCACCACCGCAATGGTGTGCTGGCTGTTCGTCGGCTCATATACGTTCTCGTCGGTTTTTTCGTATCTGGGTGGCGAACAACTGATCTCCGAATTCGTCGGCGGCCTGAACCTCGAGCCCTGGCAGTTTCTGCTGATGGCGCAATTCATCATTTTCCTGCTCGGCTGGCCACTCGAATGGTCCGAGATCATCATCATCTTCGTGCCGATCTTTCTGCCGCTGTTGCCCATGTTCGGTATCGACCCGCTCTTTTTCGGCGTCCTGGTGGCCTTGAACCTGCAAACCTCGTTCCTGACCCCGCCGATGGCGATGTCGGCCTACTACCTCAAAGTCATAGCCCCACCTGAGGTAGAGTTGATGCAGATCTTCAAAGGGGTAATGCCGTTCCTGCTGATGGTCTTCATCAGCATGGGCATCATGTACATGTTCCCGCAAATCGTCTTTTATCTGCCCGAGGCGTTCTATGGCAAATGAGACCCGGCCTGGATCGACGATAGGCTTCTCAAATCACCGCCCCGTCGAACCGGCGCTTCTGGCCGATCCGCTGGCGTTGCAACAACGCCTGGCCAGCGGTGCGCTGGATGCCGAGCAACTGGCCCTCGCCTGCCTGGCTCAGACCGAACAGCACGAAAAAAGCGTGCAAGCCTGGCAGTGGCTGGATGCCGAGTTCATGCTGGAGCAAGCCCGCGCCTGCGATACCCGACGCCAGTCCGGCCACAGTATCGGGCCCTTGCATGGCTTACCCGTGGCACTCAAGGACATTATCGATACTGCGCGCATCCCGACCGAAAACGGCACACCACTTGACCATGGCCGGGTACCCGAACATGACGCTTTCGTCGTGCGCCAACTGCGCGCGGCCGGAGCCGTCATCATGGGCAAGACAGTCACGACCGAACTGGCCTTCATGAACCCGGGCAAAACCCGCAATCCGGTCAACCCGGAACACACCCCGGGCGGTTCGTCTTCCGGCTCGGCCGCGGCAGTTGCCGCCGCGATGGTGCCGCTGGCCATTGGCACACAGACGGGAGGTTCGGTGATCCGGCCCGCGGCATTCTGTGGCGTGGTCGGCTTCAAACCCACTTTTGGCGCCATCCCCCGCACCGGCATCCTGAGCCAGTCTGCAAGCCTCGATACCGTGGGCGTATTCGCACGCACAGTCGAAGGTGTCGCGATGCTCGCCGAAACACTGTTCGGCTACACCCCCCAGGATCGGGCCACCTCCTTGACCCCCCATCCACGGCTGCTCGCGAGCGCTTATTCCACGCCGCCGGTGACACCAACCTTTGCTTTTGTCCGTACGCCGTATTGGGACCAGGCCGATAATCAAACCCACGCCGCATTGCAGGAATTATGTGCAATGCTGGGCGATCAGGTCTTCGAACTTGAGCTACCCGGCGTGTTCAGCACCGCCGCACAAACACGCGAGCAGATCAACGACGCCGAGATGGCGCGCAACTTTCTCGGCTACGAGAAACGCGATGCCGAACAATTGTCGGCTCAAGTACGTCAGGCCATGGAGCGAGGCAAGCAAATGTCGGCCCGCGACTACATTGCAGCCCTGGACTGGCCTGTTGTGCTCAACGCTGCGCTCGATGAAATTTTCACCCGTTGCGACGCCATCATTGCCCCGGCCGCCCCCGGGCCGGCGCCAGCCACGCTCGACAGCACCGGCAGCTCAATATTCAACGGCCTATGGACCCTGTGCGGCGTACCCGCAATTACCTTGCCTCTGTTCGAGGCTGATTCCGGGTTGCCGATGGGCGTCCAGCTTATCGGCCGCCGCGGTGACGATGCCCGCTTGCTTCGCACAGCCCGCTGGCTGATGGCCCAGGTCATCGCACCGGCGCAAACGCAGTGAAAACTTTCGACCTGACATGTCTGGCCACCCGGAGCCAGGGAGACCACTATGATCGATAAACTGATGGCGCTGCTGGCATTTGCCGTGCTGCTTGGCTTTCTGGGGATTCTTGTGTTCTATGTACCCCGTTGGGATCTGGGCTTCGTAGTCGCGGCAACTTTGCTTTTTGCGGTCTACGATTTGTTCTTTTTTGACCGCCGCAACAAACAACCCTGACGGCCCGTTTGTTCGCCCTCGATTGCGGCCCCCTCATGCCGGGCCTGGATATGGCCGAGGTTTCGCCGGCAGTATCGAAAACTTTGCCCCGCAATGACCTGAGCGGCCGACCAAGCAAGCCACGCTCAGGGTTGCCGCCCGGCAGCGGGCCGGCTCAATGACTTCAGAAACTCCGTCAGGTCGGCCGCCTGGCTTGCGCTCAGCCTCAGGGCTCGCAGCAGACGCACGCCATCGGCGTGCAGCCGACTCTCATCAAGCTCACTGTAGTGGCGCACCACGTCACCCAAGGTTGCCGCACTGCCATCGTGAAAATACGGAGCGGTCGCCAGCAATCCGCGCAGCCCGGGCACCTTGAATTCACCGTAGTGACGCGGCTCCTGCACGACATGCCGGGTTGCAATCGCACGGGCATCATCGGGCGGTGCATCTGAATGAGCGCCAAGCCGGTTGTAGGCGCTGGCAAACAAATGTTGCAACCCACCCCAGCGCCCCGGATCAACGCCGTCGGGGCTGAAGAAGGGTCGGCCAATGTCGGCGAATTCGCCATTGGTAAAGGCCGGACCGGTATGGCAGAAAAAGCATCGACCTGAACCGACAAAAATTTTCAGGCCTCGCTGCGCTGCTGCCGGGTACCGGGAAGCGGCGACTTTGTCACCGCGTGCCAGCGCGTCCCGAAAGTCATCAAAACTCGTGCGCGGTGACACCAGCGTAGCTTGATACGCGGCAAGCGCCTTGGCAACGTTGACGAGCATAGTCTCGTTGGCCACCGGCGCGCCAAACACCCGGCGATATTGCCTGGCAAGGGCATTATCGTTGCTGAACAACGCAAACAGATGCTGCGGCGTGGCGGCGATTTCGTCGGCAGCTGTCAGAGGTATCAGCGAGGCGGCCCACAACGAATCGGCTGCGCCGTCCCACCGGAACCAGCGTTGTTGCCCCGCATCGAGCAAGCTCATCGTATTGCGACCGTGACGCGAAAAGCGCCGGCCATCCTGAAAACCAAGGTCAGGATCGTGGCAACTCACACAGGCGAGTTGTCCATGAGACGACAAGCGCTTATCAAAAAACAAATGGCGACCGAACTCGATCGCCTCGGGCCTGGCCTCGTATCGGTTTGCGGCATCTACGCCGGGCGGTGGCGGCCACGGACCATGGGCGGCAATACGCGCCAACTCTGACTTGGTGAACTCAACCGTGTCGGCCAGCGCCGGGCTGATGGCCAACCAGAGCAGCAGCGCCCAGCGCGTCACGGCAGTGAAATCGCGTCGCGCAGCCGCTCGGTTTTACCGGCGACCTGCACATCGAACTGCAACTCCCACAGACCTGGCATGTGGAACATCAGCCCTTCGACATGCCACCGGCCATCACCGAGCGGCTTCAGACTGGGCCGGTAGTTCATGCCATGGCGGTGTGCCGGCATGGTGGCGTCAGCGCGCGTCAGGCGTGCGTCGGCGGGGCACAGTTGTACCTTGATGGCAAAGTGTTCACCGACCGTGATTGGCGCGCCAGCCACTTCCCAGGTCGCCTGCACTTCACCCTCGTGCATTGACGGCGCCGGCAACGGGCAAGCCGCTGCCGGCAGTGCCGTAAAAAATACCAGCGCGGCCAACCTCATGGTTGTTGCCGCATGGCGCCAAACAACGCCTCGCCGTTCTTGTAGGCAATACGCTCGGCAACATCGACCGGCAGATCGGCCAGCCATTGTCGCGACCAGTTGGCATGCTCAACGATGAAATGCCAGCGCTCGGGCGTGAAGGTGTCGGTGCCAACCATGAAGCGATCGGGAAATTCCAGAAAAGCCTCGCGCCAGCCCGGATCGACCGAGCCATTGCTGGCATGGTCACTGCGAAAGGCCAGATCGGTCCAGAGATTCTTGTACTTGCGCAGCATCTCGCGCACCTTCTCGGGCGAATCGAAACCCGAGTGCGCCCACAGGATACGGGCCTCGGGATCTTGCTTGAATTGACGCTCGATCGCATCGGCATCGGAATGCGAGTGCAGAAACAACTGGTACTCGCGCGCCAGTTCCACGACCCGGCGCACGATCGGCAAATCGGCATCGGCACCATAGACGTGATACTCGCCAATCGCCACATAACGATTGGCCTGCAAGCGCGATTCCAGATGCGCAATGACGGTCGGGTCGCTCAGCCAGGCACTGGTTTCCCCGCGCTTGCGGTAGGGCCGCAACACCGGAATGACAAGATCCGGCGCTTCGGCATACAACATCTGAGTGCCGTCATCGCTGCTGCTGGATACCATGGCGGCCTTCAGCCCGGCCTTGCGCAAAATGGCAATGGCCTCCTTGGGCGGCAGTTGCTCCCAGGCGTCATGGCTGTAGTGCAGGTGCGAATCAAAAATGGGCAAAGGTGCCGCGCCGGCATTCAAGGCAATCAGCAACGGGCATGTCAGGATCAGGCGAAGCAGCATTGGAAAACTCCAAAAATTGAGGCGGCGGCCTAACGCCTTGGCTGCCACTTGAAAGCTTTGCAGGCCAGCTGGCGATCGACACATTAATACTAGCCGATCACCCAGGGTCGATTCGCTGACATCGATCTAAAACCCCTGCGCGAACCATTGCGGATGCGCCACGCCACCATCGGTTGCTCGCTTGAATGACATGCTCTTACCGTAACCAAATCAGAATCGGGCATCGACGCCGCGACAGGACAACAGGCGTTAACGGTAACGCACCTGTGTGGAGCAAATATGGAGCGTTTCGCGCCGACGGACAGCAGCGACGAGGGAACCACGCCCGAAGACCGGACGTCGCTGGCTACCTGCAGAGTGTGCCGCCGCCGCGCAAACAGGCGACCATCAGGATGGCGCCTGGGCACAGGCTACAAAATCAGCGCGCCGTGAAGCTCGTCACTTCGATGTCGACCTCATCATTGACGTTGCCACGCACCCAATCAATGGCAATGAAGATGGGGTAGCCGCGCGTTTCGTCGAACTGAACATTCAGTTCACGCGCTTCGTTCTTGGCACGCCGGATCAGATCGAACAAGCCATCAACCGTGAACGGCCCGCCGGTAAGTCCGCCCGGGCGGAGATCGTCGGTGTCGTAATCGATATCGTCTATGCGCGAATCACGCACTTCGACCGTCACGCGCAGGTCAGGACCCGAACGGCGCTCTTCGTAGGCCAGCGTGTAGTCCTCAATGTTCTGATCGTCCCACTGGCGCTCGCGATCGTCGATAACCTGATCGGACACATTGGATTTGGCATCGCCGTCGCCACCACATCCGGCAGCAAACAACGTCACCACACTCAACAGACTGATGGCAGCAATTCGGGAGAATTTAAGACCTGGCATATTGACGGGACGCTCCTGGGCGGGCAGTAGCAACCGGTTTGCCCGGCAGCAGAGCAAGCGTGATGGCCAGCGCAACATCCAGCGGCTTCAGCGCTTACTGGAGCGGGTGAAGGGAATCGAACCCTCGTATGCAGCTTGGGAA
>CAXBNM010000050.1:0-18232 GCA_963976885.1 uncultured Burkholderiaceae bacterium | reverse complement strand
GGTGCGCGCCCGCAGCACCAGAAACACGCCGCAGGCGACCACCACCGCCAGCGCCGACGCAACCAGCATTTCCATCAGTTGCCTCCCTGCGGTTTGAGTTGCCCGGCAGCTGGCGCAGCATTGCCATCTTCGGCTGCGGCCGGATGCGACGCGACAACCGGATGAGAAACCTTGCTCAGGGTCAGAACGGTCAGGAGCGTGCCTCCGACAACGACCAGGAACACGCCGAGGTCAAAGCCCGCCGCCGAGGCCAGTCCGATCTCACCGAGCCAGCCAAGCACCGGATGCCCGGTATGACTGGTCAGGAACGGGAAACCAAGCAGGAAGCTGCCCACGCCGGTAAGCGCTGCAATCAGCAAACCGACACCGGCCATCCGGTCGTAACGGATAGGCATCAGTGCTTCGACCTTGTGCAGACCAAAGGCCATGTATTGCAGCAGCAACGCCACCGAGACCACGAGACCGGCAATGAAACCACCACCCGGCGCGTTGTGCCCGCGCAGGAAAATATGAATACCAACCAGCAAGGCCACCGGCATCAGCCAGCCGGCCAGTACCCGCAGCATCATCGGGAAGACGTCGGCGGCCCACGGTTTGCCATCGGGTCCCTGGTCGCGGCGCGCGAGTTGCAAGCCGTCGAGCATGGCGAAAACCCCGAGGCCGGCAATGGCCAGCACAGCGATTTCACCCAGCGTATCGAAGCCACGGAAATCGACCAGAATCACGTTGACAACGTTTTTACCGCCGCCCTCAAGATAGCTGCGCTCCATGAAGTACCAGGCGATGGAGCTGGGATCGCGGGTCATGGCAGCAAAGGCAAGCCAGCCGACGCCAAAGCCACAGCCCACCGCCACCAGCGCATGGAAGCGACGCCGCATCGGGCGCTTGTTCTTCGCCTTGTTGGCCATGGGCAGCAAGGCCAGGCCCATGAACAACAACACCGTGGAGACCACTTCGACGGACACTTGCGTCAGCGCCAGGTCGGGCGCCGAAAAGCGCATGAACGCCAACACCATCGACAAGCCCACAACGCCGGCCGACATGACCATGCGCAAATGATTACGACGCCAGATGACGCTGCTCAGGGCGCCTGCGATGGCCATGAACCAGACCATCCAGGCCACCGGATCGGTCGCCAACATGGGTTGATCGCCGGGCGTCACGGTGCCGAAGGGCGCAACGGGGCCGAAGGACAAGGTCAGCACCGGCGCAATCAGCAAAAAGCACAGAATGAGTGCGAGCGTGCGCTGGAGCGATCCCTTGTCGATGGCGGCGGTCGCACGGACAGCCCGGGCGATCAGGCCCTGAATGAGACGCTCGAAGACTCGTCGCAACGAAACCAGATCGTCATTGATGCCATGCAGACTGAACCGGCCCTGCAGGGTTGAATACACATACACACCGCCGAGCACGGCAATCAGGCTCATCAGCAGTGGCAGATTGAAGCCATGCCACAAGGCCAGATGAAAGTCGGGCATCGTCTGGGTTGGCACCAGAATGGCGGCAGATGTGGCCCGCACCAGCGGCTCGGCCAGCAGCGAAGGCATGAGCCCGACCGCTATACAGACCAGCACCAGCAGGATGACCGGGAAGCGCAAGCCAAAGCCCGGATCATGCGGCTTGCCCGGCACGTCGCGCGGCTCGCCATTGAAGAAAGTGTCGTGGATGTAGCGCACCGAATAGGCAACACTGAAGATGCCCCCGATCACCACCATCCAGGGTGCAATGGCAGCCAGAATCGGATTGCCTTCGATGTGCAGCGCCGCCTCGAAGAACATTTCCTTGGAAAGAAACCCATTGAATGGCGGCAGGCCGGCCATGGCCGCAGCGGCAATGGTGGCCAGCGTCATCGTGATGGGCATCAGCGTGGCCAGCCCGCCCAGGCGCCGGATGTCACGGGTGCCGGCCTCATGATCGATGATGCCGGCGCTCATGAACAAGGCCGCCTTGAAGGCCGCATGGTTCATGATATGGAATACGGCCGCCACCGTCGCCATGGGCTGGCTGATCCCGAGCAGGAACATGATGATGCCCAGATGGCTCACGGTGGAATAGGCGAGCAGCCCTTTCAGGTCGTGCTTGAACACCGCAGTGATGGCGGCGAAGACCAGCGTGATCAGGCCCGCACCCGCCACCAGCGTGGTGAACAGTTCGGTATCGCCAATCACCGGATGCAGACGAGCCACCAGCAACAGCCCGGCTTTGACCATCGTGGCCGAATGCAGGTAAGCGGAGACCGGCGTGGGTGCGGCCATTGCCGCCGGCAACCAGAAATGGAACGGGAACTGCGCACTTTTGGTGAAGGCGCCGAGCAGAATCAGACAAAGCGCCGCCGGATAGCGTGGATCGGCAACGATCATCTCGTGCCGGCCGACCAGCACCGAGATATCGTAGGAGCCGCCGATCTGGCCCAGCAGGACCGCACCGGCGATCAGAGCCAGCCCACCACCACCGGTGACAGCCAGCGCCACCCGGGCCGAACGCCGTGAGTCGGCGTTGTCGCCCCAGTAGCCAATCAGGAAGAAGCTCGACAGCGACGTCAGCTCCCAGAAGATCACCAGGGAGATCAGGTTGTCGGACAAGGCAATGCCCAGCATTGCCATCATGAACACCGACAAGGTCACATAGAACTTGTCGAGCGGATCATGATCGTGCAGGTAGTAGCGCGCATAGATGACAATCAGCGCGCCAATGCCGAGAATAAGAAAACAGAACAAAAACGCCAACGCGTCGAGACGCAGACTGAAGTTGATGTCCATGCCGGGAATCCAGGGCATCGACCAACTCACCGCCCCGCCCTGCATGATGACGCCGGCATGGGAGAACATGACCCCGAGCGCACACAGAATGACGAGAACGAATGCAACCATCGCCGGGGAGCGGCCAAGCGCACGCGGCGCCCACGCACTGAGGGGTAAGGCCACCAGCACGGGCAGCAGCAAAATGATTGGGATGCTCATCACTCGGCAAGTGTAATCAGTTCCGGGGCCATCACGAAACGCAACCTCTAAAACCTGCAACACCGTCGGGAATTATTCGCGACACGCGATTGGGTGCCGATGGGCGCGTCTCCTCTATGATTGCGTAAGCCCAAGCCGATTTGACCGACCTCACCCCGGAGAGCCAAGCCCATGTCTGCCACCCCTGAAGACTTTGAACGCGCCGTCGCCGAATCCAAGCAACTGACGAACCGACCCGACAATGCGACGCTGTTGCGCATGTATGCGCTGTTCAAACAGGCCTCGCATGGTGATGAACGCGGCGAACGCCCCGGCGCGACCGATTTCGTTGGCCGCGCCAAGTTCGATGCATGGGCAGCCCTGGATGGCGTGAGTCAGGAGCAGGCCCGAGCCGATTACATCGAGCTGATCGAATCCCTCAAGGACTGAACAACCCGAACAGAGGGGTAAGCTGCCAGATACTGAGCACTACGCCAGCCGCGACAAGCTAGCCAAAGTAGCGCTCAAAATTACTGGCCAGGCGGGCTTCGATGCGGGGCGCAAACACGGCCAGCAATAGCCCGAGTCGTGCCTCCAACTGAATCTGCTGATCGGTGACGGTAAGCGTGCCGCACAAGCCGGCGCGCCGGAAGTGCAGAACATCGCCCTGCCAGTCGTTGACGAGATCATATTTGTCGCGCAAGTCGTCAGCCAGACGCTGCGCGTTCGACCGCGCCGTATCAAGACCCAGCTCATGCGAGCGGGCAAAGCGTAATGTGCTCATCGCAGGTTTACTTGCCGCTTGCGGGCGGCTCAATTTCGAAAACCTGACGCAGATAGTTCAGGTAGTTCTCGTCTTCACACATATTCTTGGCCGGCGTATCAGACACCTTGGCCACCGGCTGGCCGTTGCACTGCACCATCTTCATGACGATCTGCAGCGGCTTGTAGCCAAGATCGTTGGTCAGATTGGTGCCGATGCCGAAGGCCAGCTTGGCGCGCCCGTGAAAACGTTGATACAGCTTGACGGCCAGCGGAAAGTCGAGTGAATCAGAATAGATCAGCGTTTTGGTGATTGGATCGACCCGGTTCTTTTTATAGTGAGCGATAAGCCGCTCGCCCCAGTCGAAGGGATCGCCCGAATCGTGCCGGGCACCATCGAAGAGCTTGCAGAAGTACATATCGAAATCGCGCAGGAACGCGTTCATGCCGTAAACATCGGACAACGCAATGCCGAGATCGCCCCGATACTCGTGCGCCCATTTTTCGAAGCCGTAGACCTGTGAGTCGCGCAGCCGCGGCCCGAGCGCCTGACAGGCCTGCAGATATTCGTGCGCCATCGTGCCCAGCGGGGTCAGCCCGTGCTTCATCGCGTAGTACACGTTGGAGGTGCCGGCAAAACACTCACCGAGCCGATCGCGACCGGTCAGGATGATCTCTTCCTGCCACAAACGCGAGAAGCGCCGACGCGTGCCGTAATCGGCAATGCGAATGTCGCTCAGTTCGCGGTTGTCGGTAATCAAGGCAATTTTCTTTTCGAGCCGACGCCGCCCTTCAGCAAAATCGGGCGTGGGTCGGTTCTTGCGAAAATAAATTTCATTGACGATAGCCAGCACCGGGATCTCGAACAGGATCGTGTGCAGCCATGGGCCGGTCACGACGATATCGATTTCGCCGTTGTCCAGTGGCGACGGCGTGATCGACACATACTTGGCGTTCATCTGGAACAGGCCGAGAAAGTCGATGAAGTCGCTCTTGAAGAACGGATACCGGCTCAGGTATTTGAGTTCGCTCTCGGTGAAGCGCAGCGTACACAGTTCGCCGATCTCGTGCTCGATCTCGTCCATATAGGGACGCAGATCGACACCAGGCGTGCGGCATTTGAACCGGTAGGTCACCTGTGCGCCCGGGAACTGATGCAGCACCACCTGCATCATGGTGAACTTGTAAAGGTCGGTATCGAGCAGCGAAGAAATGATCATGACCGGCGAAGCACGCAAATAGGGAACGCCCAAATGTAGCGCATGCCCGACATGAGCGCCGCGCGGGCGTGGTCAGCCAGCAATGACAAAAACGTGAGAAATGTCCTCGGCCCGGCCGACGGACGGTCGGACAATGCATCTCATTGGTTGGCAACGACCGACGAACGGCAGTAACAGCAATGACGCAGAACCCGATTGGCGAGTTTGACTTTGATGAGTGGCAAGCACTGTACCAACGTGATCCAGAGGCCTTTGAAGCCCGTCGCGCTGCGGTACTCGAAGCCGAAATCGCCCGGGCACCAAAGAAAATCAGGGTCCAGTTGCAACATCATCTGGCCCAGGCAGAAGTCATGTGTGAGGGCAAGAGCAATATTGAACGGTTACACATTGCCACAAACCTCGCCACCGAATCGATGAAAGAGTTGTCAAAAGGCCTCCAGACCTTAAGCCAAACGATCATCGCCCCCAAAAAACCAGCCGGGGGAGGAAAGGCTCCGGTCCGCGTCGGGTAAACCAGCCAAAAAAGACCCGCAACGCCAGCGCCACAAGAGCGCCTGCAGGACCGAGAAGCCAGCTCCGAAAGCCGACCTGATCCAAGACAGGTCGGCTTTTTTTTATCGCCGATGGCCACGCAAGTGCCGCTTCGCGACCCAGGAAACAGGCTCAGATGGCCAGATATTGCTCGCGTACAGCCTGATTGGCGCGCAACTCGGCCATCGTGCCTTCAAATTGAATCTGGCCTTTCTCGATGATGTAGGCTCGATCACCGACTTGCTGGGCAAAGTGCAGGTTCTGCTCGGACAGCAATATGGCCACGCCTTCGGCCTTGAGCCGCAACACGGCCTGCGCCATCTGGTCGACGATGACCGGTGCCACCCCCTCGGACGGTTCGTCGAGCAGCAGGCAGCGTGGGTTGCCCATCAGGGTGCGGGCAATCGACAGCATTTGCTGCTCACCGCCCGACATCTGCCCGCCGGGCCGGTCGGGCATGGCGCCCAGATTCGGAAACAGGTCGACCAGCCGCGCCCAGTCCCAGGGCGCCGGCCCCTGCCCCGGCGCGCCGCGCACGGGTTGCAAACCAACCTGCAGGTTCTCGCGCACCGTCAGGCCGGTAAAGATGCGGCGCTCTTCAGGCACATAGCCCAGCCCCAGCCGGGCGATCCGGTACGGCGCCAGTCTTTCGATGGCGGTGCCCTCGAAGCGCATGCTGCCGCTGCGGGTTGGCACCAGACCCATGATTGATTTCATCGTCGTGGATTTGCCCGCCCCGTTGCGCCCCAGCAAGACCACCACTTCGCCGGGCTCCACCCGCAGCGACAGATCGAACAGGATGTGGGCCCGCCCGTAAAGCGTATTGATTTTGTTCAGTTCAAGCATCGCCTGCTAAGCCTCCGCCCGCGAGCCGAGATAGACCTGTTGCACCGTCGGGTCGGCGCGCACCGCATCGGGCCTGCCCTGGGCAATCAGCACACCCCGGTCGAGCACCAGCACCCGGTCGGCATGGCCGAACACAACATCCATATCGTGTTCGGTAAACAGCACCGCAATACTACGGGCGCGGGCAATGTCGGCAGTCAGCGCCATCAGATCGATTCGTTCGCGCGGGCCCATGCCGGCCGTGGGTTCATCCATCAGCAGCAAGCGCGGCTCATTGGCCAGAGCCACCGCCAGCTCCAGGCGCTTCAAATCACCATAAGCAAGAATCGATGCGGCGCGCTCAGCCTGTTCGAGCATGCCGACCTGATCGAGCAAGGCGTTGGCCGGCTCGACGAGTTGCTCACGCGCCGGTCGCGACCATATTGAAGTGAGCCGGCGATGATGCGAGAGCAAGGCCATCTGCACATTCTCGCGCACCGTCATTGAATGGAAAGTGGCGGTAATCTGAAACGTGCGGCCCACCCCGAGCCGCCAGATGCGCGCGGGGCCAAGGCCGGCAAGATTCTGCCCCGCCAGCCGCACTTGCCCCTGATCGGGATGCAACTGGCCGTTGAGCATATTGAAGCAAGTGGATTTACCCGCCCCGTTGGGGCCGATCAGCGCGATCAGTTCGCCGGCGCCGACCGTGAAACTGACGTCCGCCACCGCTTGCACGCCGCCAAACGACTTGCTCAGATTGCGCACCTCAAGCACGGGAACATTGGCGGGCGCCACAGGGGCCGCTGCAGTCATGATTGCTCCTGCCGACTGAACAGATTGCGCAAGGTGCCCACTACGCCAGCCGGGAACACGAGCACCAGCACCAGAATGACGCCGCCGAGCATTGCGCGCCAGTAATCGGTTTCACGCGCAACGGTGTCTTCGAGCCAGGTAAACAGCGAAGCGCCGACGATTGGCCCGAACAAGGTCTGCACGCCGCCGAGCAACACCATCACCAGACCGTCGATGGAGCGCCCCACCGCGATAATGTCAGGCGAAATACTGCCCTTCGAAAACGCAAACAACGCACCAGCCACGCCGCACACCAGGCCGGCCAGAATGAAGCCATACCATTGCGCCCGATGCGTGCGAATGCCGATGGCCTCGGCCCGCAAGGGCGAGTCGCGTACCGCCCGCATCGCGTAACCGAAGGGTGAATGCAACGCCCGCCACAGCAACGCAACACCAGCCACGGTAATGGCCAGGGTCAACAGGTAATAAGACGATTTGTCAGCCAGCCAGGGGGCCGGCCAGATCCCGACCAGGCCGTTGGAGCCACCGGTCACGTCGTCCCATTGAAAGATCACGCCCCAGACAATCTGCCCGAAGGCCAGCGTCAGCATGGCCAGATAAACGCCCGACAAGCGGACCGCAAACCAGCCGAACAACACCGCGCCCAAACCGGCCAGCAAAGGCCCAAGCACCAACGCCACCAGCATCGGCAATTGCAGCGACTGCACCAGCAGCGCGGTGCCATAAGCCCCGAGGCCAAAATACGCGGCATGGCCGAATGAATGCATGCCGCCCGGCCCCATGATGAAATGCAGACTGGCCGCAAACAACACCGCAACCAGCATGTCGATGAGTAGCACCGGCAAATACGGATATTGCTCGGCCCACGCGGGCACTGCCATCAACACCAGCACCATCAGGACCAGCGCCACCTTGAAGGCAAACGGCATCCGGCGCATCGGCAGCTCGGTGTCGGCCGCATTGCGACTGGTCTCGGCCGGCCGCCCCAGCAAACCATAGGGGCGCCAGATCAGCACCGCAGCCATGACCAGAAACTCAACCACAAGAGTCAGTTTCGAAAATGAAAAACTGTTGCCGAACAGTTCAACCTGACCGAGCGCAATGCACACGGCCTTCAGTTCGGCAATGATGAGCGCCGCCAGGAAGGCACCGGGAATACTGCCCATGCCACCGACGACGACGACAACGAAAGCATCGCCCAGGGTAATCAGATCAAGTTCGAGGCTGGCCGGTTCACGCGGCAGTTGCAGGGCCCCGCCCAGGCCAGCCAGAAACGCGCCGAGTGCAAACACGCTGGTAAACAACCAGGCCTGATTGACCCCCAGTGCCCCAACCATCTCGCGATCCTGCGTGGCCGCGCGCACCAGCGTGCCCCAACGGGTGCGCGTCATCGCCCACCACAACAGGCCAAGCACAATCGGCCCGACGGCAATCAGGAACAGATCGTATTGAGGAATTGCGCGACCGAGCCATTGCACCGAGCCTTCCAGACCCGGCGCACGAGGCCCGAACAAGTCTTCGCCGCCAAAGAAGTACAGCGTGACATCGCGGATCACCAGCACCAGCGCAAAGGTGGCCAGCAATTGAAACAACTCGGGCGCCTGATAAATCCGGCGTAACAACACCAGTTCAATCAGCGCACCCAGGGCGCCGACCGCGAGCGCGGCCAACACCAGCGCGGCCCAGTAACCCAGCGCCGAGCCGCCCATCAGGTCGACGAGCGCATAGGCCAGATACAAGCCCACCATGTACAACGACCCGTGCGCAAAATTGACGATCCGGGTGACACCAAAAATCAGTGACAACCCGGTCGCAATCAGAAACAGCGTCGAAGCACCGGCGAGCCCGCTCAGCAGTTGGGCCAGCAATCCATCAAGCGTCATCGTTACTTGGCGCTGCCTCGCCGCTTCATGACTTCTTCATCGGAAGGCTGGAAATCGGCACCGTCCATGTAGCTGAAGTCTTTCATGGTGCCCTGCCCGTCCACCACCGTCGTGCGACCAACAAAGGCCCCGAGCGTCGATTGCTGATCCTGGGCACGAAACATGGCCGTACCGAACGGGGTGTCGAACTCGACGCCACGGAAGGCCTCGATAAGGTCTTCGGCTTTGGTTGATTTGGCTTTGGTCAAACCAGCGGCGATGGCCTTGATCATTGAGTAGCCAACGATCGAGCCGACCCGCGGATAGTCATCAAACTTGGCCTGATACGCTTTCAGGAAGGCATCATGGTCGGCCGAATCGATCCGGTCCCAGGGATAGCCGGTAACGAGCCAGCCCTCGGGCGCCTCGCCCTTGAGCGGATCGAGATACTCGGGCTCACCGGTCAGCAGGCTGACCACTTCGCGATCCTTGAACAGCCCACGCGTGTTGCCCTCGCGCACGAACTTGGCCAGATCGGAGCCGAACAACACGTTGAAGATGCCGTCGGGTTTGAGCTCTTCGAGGGCTTGCGCAACCGCGCCGGCGTCAATCTTGAGCAGCGGCGGGGCCTGCTCACCAACAAACTCGACATCCGGCATGGCTTGCGTCATCAGCGTCTTGAAGGTTTCAACCGCCGACTGACCGTACTCGTAGTTGGGATAGACCAGCGCCCAGCGTTTCTTGCCGCTCTTGACGGCCTCGGGCACCAGCATCGCAACCTGCATGTACGTCGAGGGGCGCAAGCGGAACGTGTAGTCGTTGCCGTTTTCCCAGACGATCTTGTCGGTCAGCGGTTCGCCGGCCATGAAGAAGGTTTTGCGTTGCAGCGCGAAATCGGACAACGCCAGACCGATATTGGACAGGAAGCCACCAGCCAGCAAATCGACACCTTCGCGCGACAACAATTCTTCGGCTGCCCGCACCGCATTACCAGGATTGCCGCCGTCATCACGGGCAATCACTTCAAGCGGCCGGCCATTGATGCCGCCGGCAGCATTGATCTCTTCGACCGCCATTTCCCAGCCACGCTGATAGGGAACCAGGAAAGCCGCAAAACGTTTGTAGCTGTTGATCTCGCCGATCTTGATCGGGTCGGCCGCCTGCGCAGGCAGCGCGGCGGCGCCCAGGCCAAGCGCCATGACCAGCGGTGCAGTCAGACGGCGAGCCGTCGACCATTGCGTGAAGATGTTCATTCCTCTCTCCCTTGGTTATGCGTCCCGGCACATCGGGACTGCAAACAGTTTGTATCGGTGAGCTGGCCGCACGCACGATTGCGTCGGCCCACGACTCTCGGTGAATTATTCTGACAGGCTCCCGGTGCAACGCAACAGATTCGCCGGCATGAATCGCCAGCAAGCCGCTCAGGAGCCGAGCTGCCCAAACCCATCAACAGCGACGCCCACAATCGGTGCACCAACAAGCTGTCGGCTACTGCCCAGCACAATTCGGGCAGCAATAATTTCGCCTTCTTTATACATGGATTCTGCCACCGCCTGGCCGGCGCTTACGGCCATGCAGGTTTCACGCGCAGTCAGCGGACCCACTTCGGTAGTCACCAAACGCTGCCCAAGATCGGATTGTTCGTCCAGATCGCAAGCCCGGCGTCGTAGCACGGCCGTGCTTTCTACATTGGTTGCATTGGCGATCAGTGTCGCCGCCGCATCGGCAGCACTGGCGCTGGCGGCCAGCACCGTAACCGCATCGGCAACACCGAGCGAAAAGCTGCGCCCGCGCCAGCCGCTGGTGGCCACGCCGCGCACCGCGGCATGACCGTGAATGGTCAACACCGGCCATTGCCCGGGGGCCAGCGCCGGCTCCGCGCGCAGCGGCGCGAGAGCCAGCCGCAGGCTTTGCCCGGGCTGCAGACGCAGCGCGATATCGCCGCCGTTGTTGACGAAAACCCGGCGCAGGCCGGCCCGCGCGAGACGTTCGCAGACGACATCGGCGACGCTGCCGGCAACCGCAATCATCGGCGTCACGAATGACTGCCGATGCGAGCCGCAGGCCGCCAGCATCCGATTCGCGACCGCGTGCGCCATGGGTTGACCGAGCGGCCAGCGGTCGGCGTTCAGATCGGTGGCGTTGGTGACCGGACTGCGCAGCAATGGCAGACAGGTCACCAGCGCCGCCATCAAGTCGGCAAACTCGGCAAACACCTCGGCCAGCGCGGCTTCAACAAGAGCCGCTTCGCCGTCAACACCGATCAGCAGGTCAATAGGTCCGTGTTGCCAGTGCCACTGCCCATTGCTGAGCAGGCAGCAAGTTGCACCACCCGGCGCCTGGCGCAGCGTCCCGGCCACCGGTCGGGCGCGAGCCGCTGGCGTGGCCGACGCCGGATCCGACACCAAGCCCGACCCCTGGCCCTGCATCAAGGTGCCGGCCAGGGGTTGTCGGTCGGCCATGGCCGCCACTCATGCGGCGTGGTCTGCAGAATTTCTTCAAGCGAAAGGATCTGCTCGCGATGACCGCCGAGCGCGAGAAAGTCGGCGCGCCGCATCGTGAACTCGATGGGCGCAACGATGGCTGGCGTGGGCACGGTGCCAAACGACTTATCGGGCATGCGCGCCACGTCGGCCATCACGGTTATGCCCCCGCCCGGCCATACGTAGCAAGGTGCGCCCCCGCAGGTCACCCGCACCAGCATGCTCTTGATCGCGCGGGTCAGCAGCACCGGGTTTTCAGTCACCCCGGCGCGCAGCGAGCCGCCGGCACCGGCCACGAACAACACGCTGCACAATGAGGGTTCGCAGTTTTCGCCGATGCGCTCGACAATGGCCTGGACGGCAGCGGGCATCGGCGCCGGCTGTGGTTGCAACTGCGCGTCCAGTTCAAACCAGGCCGCATCGTCGCCGGTGGTCGAAACCATCAGCAAACGCATGCCGGGGCGAGCCCGGCGCGGATCGAACGATTCGATGATGCTGAGCGGATCGTGGATATTGGTCCCGCCCCAACCCGTGCCGGGGTCGGCCACCTGAAAATACCGACCCGGTGTCGAGCGCCGGCCCTTGAGCCGGATACCGGACACTGGCATGTCAAGAAACTGCCCGGCCTGATGCTCGCTCAATACGCCGGTAATGTGGTCATCCACCACCACAACCTCATCGACATGCTCGCGCCATTGCTGCGCAAAAATGCCGATCGTGGCCGAGCCACAACCGACCCGCATGCGTTGCTCGGCCACGCCGTTGACGATCGGTGGCTGATTGGCCTGCACGATCAGGTTCGCGCCGCCGTCGATCTGCAATTCGGCGGCCTCACGATTGCCCAGTTGCATCATCAATTCGGCCGTGACCCGGCCCTCTTTCTTGCCGCCCCCGGTCAGATGATGCACGCCACCGAGCGACAGGAACTGCGAGCCGTATTCATGCGTCGTGACATGACCGACCGGCTCGCCCTGATGGCGCACGGTGGCGCACTCCGGCCCGAGATATCGATCGGTATCAACCTTCACCCGGAAACTGCAATAGCTGAAGATGCCTTCGGTGACCACCGTCACGGTGTCGACATTGTCGAGCGTCGTGGCAACAATGAACGGGGCCGGCTTGTAATCGGGATACGTGGTGCCCGAGCCCACGCCGGACAAGAACACCGGCTTGGCCACTACGTTGCCATCCCAGTTGGCAGGGTCCAGACGCACGGCGGCAACGCCAGCCTGCGCATCATCCTGGCCACGTGCCTGCAGGTCTTGCAGCAACACCAGTGGATCGACCCGGGTCAGCACACCCTCAACATTCGCGTAGCGATCACAAGCGCCGCTGCGGCCGGGCTTGATGCGACACAACACCGGGCAGGCGTCGCAGACGATCTGCGCCGCCGGATCGGTCGCCGCTGGCGCGGTGGTTGAAGCAGTCGTTGAAGCCGTGGTGGAAACCGTGGTTGAAGCAGCCGTCGCAGCAACCGGCGGCACAGCGGGCGGGCGCTGGCTGGTCATGATGCCAACTCCGATGCCGCTTTCTGCAGCGCCGCGCGCAAGCGATCCGGGGTTACCGGCACCTGGTCGAGTGCCACGCCAGTGGCGTCGGCAATCGCATTCAGGATCGCCGGCGCGGTTGCTACCAGGGCCGGCTCACCAACGCCTTTGGCGCCATAAGGGCCGAGCGGCTCCGCATCTTCAATCAGATGAATGCTGACCGGCGGCATGTCGCCAATGGTTGGAATCAGGTAATCGTGCAAGTTGTCGGTGCGCCCGTTCACATACTCTTCCATCAGTGCCAGTCCAAGCCCCTGGGCGATGCCGCCCTCAATCTGACCTTCCACCTGCGTCGGATTGATCGCCCGGCCCACATCATGGGCAGCATGTATGGCCAGCACGCGGGTGGTGCCTAATTCGACATCAACCTCGACCAACGCAAACTGCGCGGCAAAACCATAGGTTGCATAAGGAACGCCCTGGCCGTGCTCATCGAGCGGCACCGTCGGCGGATCAAAGTAGCCCCTACCCGTCCAGACATCGCCGTTGGCATCGGCGCTGAGTGTGGCCAGATCGACGCTGGCGCTGACGCCCCTATGCTGCGCTCTGAGCACGCTGCCCTCCAGGCTCAGACTGGCCTGCGGATCAATCTGCAAATGGGCGCAGATCTGCCGGCGCAAATCGGCACCGGCAAAACGGGCCGCATTGCCCGACACGAAAGTCTGACGCGAAGCCGAACTCTTGCCCGCATCTTCGGTCAGCGCGGTATCGGCGCAGATCTGATCGAACAAGGCCACCGGCAGGCCCAGCGCCTGCGCGCAGATCTGCGGCATGATCGTATAAGTGCCCTGGCCGATATCCACGGCGCCGTTGTAAAGCATCAGCCGCCCGTCGCGGCGCAAGCCAACGACCATCGTCGACGGATTGGCAATGACCGTGTTGCCGATGCCATACCACATGCAGGCCACACCAACGCCGCGCCGTTTGCTGGTGGCGCTCCGATAATGCGGGTCGCTCGGACTGGCGCCGGCGAGTGCGCGGTCGGCGTTTTGAGTGGTGGATCGAACCGCCGCTTGCGCCGCCGCTTGCGCCGCCGCTGGCACCAAACCGGCTCCATCAACCCGGCGCTGCGCATTGAATTGCGCAACCTGCTCGCGCGCCTGCAACCAGGCCGGACGCAGCGCCTCAAGACAGGCCACCATGCCAACGCTGGCGTTCAATTGCTGACCGCAAGGCGTGTGGTCACCGGCCCGCAACGCATTGCGCAAACGCAACTCCAGCGGATCTTGCTGCAGTTGGCGCGCCAGCTTGTCGATCAGCGCTTCGGTGACCAGCGTTGCCTGCGGCACGCCAAATCCACGGAAGGCACCGGCCACCGAATCATTGGTGAGAATTGCCCGGGTATCGGCTTGCACTGATGCATAGCGATACGGCCCGCTGGCATGAATCGGCACCCGATTGGCAACGGTGGGGCCCCAGGAGGCATAGGCGCCGGTGTTGAAGTCGCCCGCAAAACGAAAGCCCAGAAAGCGGCCATCGGCAGCGGCGCTGAGCGACGCCTGCATCGTGGCCGGATGCCGTTTGGTGGTGCTGATCATCACATCGGGGCGCTCCCTCACGCAACGCACGGGTTGCCTGAATTTACGCGCCGCCGCCACCAGCAAAGGCTGCACGCCAAGATCGAGCTTGCCGCCAAAACCACCGCCGACGACAGACGGAATGATGCGCACCCGCGTCGGTTCAAGCTCGAACATCCAGGCAATTTCATCGCGATCGAGGTACGGCGTTTGCGTGGAAACGAAGACGGTTACATCGAACGCTGCGCCCGGCTCATGCCAGATGGCATAACCGGCGTCGGGCTCGATATAAGCATGTTCGACATACGCCGTCTGCATCGTCGCCTCGACCCGGTGTGTGGCTTGCGTCAACGCCGGGGCATCACTGATTCGCTGCACATGCCCGCGACACAGGATGTTGTCCGGGTAGCGGGTCTGCACCGCATGCGCCCCGGCTTCGGTGGCGGCCGCGAGGTTGGCGATAGCCGGCAATTCGGTGAACGAAACCGGCGGCAAGTCGTGCATCGCAGCGGCCAGCGCAGCGTCGGGACCAACGATGCCCAGCACCGCCTCGCCGCGAAAGCGCGCTTCACCATCGGCCAGTGCGGGCTGGTCGCGCAACTCGGCAAAAATCGAAAACCGGTTATTGGGAATATCGGCCGCACTGATGAAGCCGACAATTTGCGGATGCGCCCGGCGCCAGGCGTCGAGATCACCAAACCTGAATGCCGCGCGCGGATACGGCGAGCGCAGCACACGCAAGCCAAGCGCCCCCTCAGGGCAGACGTCCGCACCGTAGCGCGCCTGGCCATCGAGCTTGCCGGCCACATCAAGCCGCACCAGCCGCTGCCCCACCGGTTCAGCGTCGCCAGGCTCGAGTGGTTCAATGGCCGCCTCGCCCCCGGCCAGCAGCACGGCATCGACGATTTTCAGATAGCCGGTACAGCGACACAACACGCCACCAAGCGCCTCCTGCACCTGGGCGCGATTCGGGGCCCGCCGGCGCAGCAGCAACTCGGCCGCCGCCATCAACATGCCGGGCGTGCAAATACCGCATTGAGCCGCGCCCAGTGCGGCAAACGCACTGACCAGCCGCTGGCCGATCGGCCGGCCATCGACACTGACCAGATCGGCGACAGCTTCGACGGTGGTCAGACTGGCGCCATCGAGTTGCCCGGCTGGCACCAGACAGGCGCAGACCTGCTCACCGTCGAGCAGCACCGTGCAGGCGCCGCAATCGCCAGCATGGCAGCCGATTTTCGTCCCGGTCAGTCCGCAGGCCTCGCGCAGCACGGTACTCAGGCGCTCGGTGCCCTGCACCGCCATTTCAATCGACTGGCCATTGAGCCGAAAGACGACGGGATACGTTGGCGTTTCGATGGCGGTCTCGCGCGGCCGATTCATTGCGGCGGCTCCAGAGAAAGATGGGCAACCGACTGCGCCGGTGCGCCGGCCAGTGCCAGCAGCGCCCGCTGCACACAGATTTGCGCCGCTTGCAGCCGGAAGCCGGCCGTGCCGCGCAAATCATCAATGGGTTGCAGATCGGCCAACCATGTGGGGCTCAGCGGCTGGCTGGCAAACGCCTGCAGCTGCCGGGCGTCGAGACCAAGCAGCCGATCTTCGAGCGCCCCGAGCCGGGTAGCGACCGGCCCGCAGGCCCCCACCCCGATGCGGCAGACGCTCAGTTGCCGCTGAGTGTCTCCCCGCCAGGTGAGACTGACCGCCACCATCACGGCCGAGATCACGAGAAAGCGGCGATGGCCAAGCTTCAGAAACACCGAATGCGTGTCGTCGAACGCCTCGAGAGGCAGATAGACCGCCTCGAGCAACTCATCCGCGGCCAGCGCCGTACGGCGGGGACCGACGATGAACTGCGTCAGCGGCAGCAGGCGCGTACCACTGGCTCGGCGCAGACGCACCGAGGCCTGTAAGGCCAGCAATGCCGGCACGCCGTCGGCCGCCGGCGAGGCATTGCACAGATTGCCGGCCAGGGTGGCGCGACTCTGAATCTGGCGGCCACCGATTTCGGCGGCAGCCATTGCCAGCGCATCAAAGGCGGCCCCACCCAGGGCCGGATGGCGGCGGTCGCGCAGACAAGCCCAGCGCGTCAGCGCGCCGATACGCAGCCAGCGCTGCCCCGCTTCGGTGACCACGGCAATTTCGTTCAGTTCGCGAAGCCGGCCCAGGTCAATGACCGGGCCCGCGGGTGCCCGCCCCACATGGGCCGGATAGATGTCGGTGCCGCCGGCCAGCAGTATCGGTCGAAGCTGCCGGGCCGGGCTTTCGTCAGCAAACCCGGCAAGCAGCTCAAGGGCGTCAGCCAGGGTGGCGGGCCGGTAACAAGCCCCGGCACCACCGGCCGATGGCGGCTTATGCTCAAATGCGCGGCCTATATTGCTCATCGTTATTTGAGCCAGAGGGGGCTTGGCGATAGAATCAAAGGCTGCCCGGCTGATCGAGCCCACCAATCGAATCGCCGGGACCGGACCGCAGCGGCAGGCATTCGGCTACTGGTGCACCTGCAATAACAGGCACGCCCACCGGCACGCCAGCAGGCACATCGGCAACAGCATGGCCTGCCAAACCGGAAGATCGGCATTACTGACCGCAATTGCTGCCTGGCGCTGGCTTGGGTTTGCAATGCTGACATCGCTCCCGGGGTCAATACCATTAGTACACAAACAATAATGCATGATTCTGGCTCTGGCAACGCGTGCCGGCCTGAACCGGGCCGCCCTGCTGGCGTCATGTATTGCTCTTCTTTTTATCTGCTGTCGAATCTGTAGGCCACCCCATGACCCACGTTGTTACCGAGTCCTGTATCAAGTGCAAGTACACCGACTGTGTCGATGTCTGCCCCGTTGACTGTTTCCGGGAAGGCCCGAACATGCTCGTGATTGATCCGGACGAGTGCATTGACTGCGCAGTGTGCATCCCGGAATGCCCGGTGGAAGCCATCTACGCCGAAGAAGATGTACCGGAAGGACAGGAGCAATGGATCCAGATCAACGTCGAATTGATGGAAAAATGGCCCAGTATTACCCGCACCAAGCCGGCCCCCGATGACGCCGACGACTGGGCTGAAGTCAAAGACAAGGCGCAATACCTCGAGCGCTGACCGATTCGCGGCACCCCGCTTTATTTACCACGTTATGAAACAATCAGGCGCACTGGCAGGCCGGTGCGCCTGTCCGCGCCTGCCCGACGCTGGAATTTCAGTCGCCATTACCGACGACCAGGCACTGTCCGACTCAAGAAATTCATCGAGTGGCCGAAGCAACAGTTAACAGCAGCCGGCCAGAAATGGGCTTATGCTGCATTACGGTAAAATGGCAAACCAATCATCACAATTTGTCATTTGGAGACGAAACTCGCCTGTTCTGGTGATAGTTCTGTTGCATGTCACTCGAAACGACGTATAACTTCGCCTGAAAACGCTTTCGTGGAATCCAACAATGCTCTATCAGCTGCATGAAGCACAACGCGCTGTCCTGAATCCGGTATCGAGCTGGGCTAACGCCATGAGCCAGCTCTACGCCAATCCTTACAGTGTTTTCGCCTACACGCCATTCGCCTCGCGCGCCTCGGCGGGATTCGAATTGCTTTATCGGATGGGCAAGGAATACGAGAAGCCGGCATTCGGGCTGAATGAAACGAGCATCAATGGCACTGCGGTCAAGGTTCAGGAAAAGATCGAAATCGACAAGCCGTTCTGTCGCCTGATCAAATTTGAGCGCCTGCTGCCTGACAAACT
>CAXBNM010000049.1:0-18446 GCA_963976885.1 uncultured Burkholderiaceae bacterium | reverse complement strand
AACGGGTCGGATACGGTGACCATCACGGGCAGCCTGGACGACATCAATGACACGCTGGCAAGCCTGACTTACACCGGCAATCCGGACGTCAACGGCATTGCCGCTGACACGATAACCATTACCACCGACGATGGTGGTACAGGCGGTCAGGTTGTCGATACGATTCAACTCGATATCACAGCCGTGAATGATGCACCTGTAAACACGGTGCCGGCGACAGCGACTGTCGCGGAGGAAACGTCGACAACTCTCGTGGGAATCGGTATCGCAGACGCCGATGATGCAGGTGGCAATCTGACAACCCGGTTGCAGGTGACAGAGGGTGTTCTGACGGTAACGCTGTCGGGGGCGGCAACGATCACGGCTGGAGCCAACGGTTCGGCTGATCTGACGATTCTGGGTAGCAAGGCCGATATCAACGCGACCCTGGCAAGTCTGGCCTACACCGGCAACACCGATGTGACGGGTACGGCGGCTGATACGTTGATCATCACGACTGACGACCTGGGCAATTCCGGCTCCGGTGGCGCTCTGCAGAGTACGGATACCGTGCAGATCGACATCACCGACGTGAACGACGCGCCGGTCAATACCATTCCGCCGAGTGTTACCGTCGACGAAGAGACCACTACAGCAATCCCCGGCATCAGCATCGCTGATGTCGATGATGACGGCAGTGATGTGACGGTGGTACTGGAAGTCACCGACGGTGTGCTGGATCTGATCCTGACTGGATCAGTCACCGTCACAGCCGGCTCTAACGGTTCGAACACGGTGACGATCACGGGCAATCTGGACGACATCAATGACACGCTGGCAAGCCTCACCTACACCGGCAATCCGGACGTTAGTGGCATTGCCGCTGACACGATAACCATTACCACCGACGATGGTGGTACAGGCGGTCAGGTTGTCGATACGATTCAACTCGATATCACAGCCGTGAATGATGCACCTGTAAACACGGTGCCGGCGACAGCGACTGTCGCGGAGGAAACGTCGACGGCTATTGCGGGAATCAGCATTGCAGATGCGGATGATGCAGGCGGGAATCTGACGACTCGATTGCAGGTGAGCGAAGGTGTTCTGAACGTAGCGTTGTCAGGAGCGGCAACGATTTCGGCTGGTGCCGATGGCTCGACCGATCTGACACTCATGGGTAGTAAGGCCGATATCAATGCGACCTTGGCAAGTCTGGCCTACACCGGCAACACCGATGTGACTGGCACGGCTGCCGACACGCTGACGGTCAAGACCAACGACCTTGGTAACTCAGGTACTGGCGGGGCGCAGGAAGACGTTGATACGGTGCAGATCGATATCACGGGTGTGAACGACGCACCCGTAAATACCGTGCCGCCGGGTGTCACTGTCGATGAAGAAACTACGACGGCAATTCCAGGCATCAGCATCGCCGATGTGGATGATGATGGCAGTGATGTGACGGTGCAGCTGGAAGTCACCGACGGTGTGCTGGATCTGATACTGACGGGTACCGTTACGGTCACAGCGGGCGCCAACGGTTCTAGTGGATTGACACTCACCGGTAGCCTGGACGACATCAATGACACGCTGGCGAGTCTGACTTATACCGGTAACCCGGACGTCAACGGCATTGCTGCTGATACCTTGACCATCACAACCGATGATGGTGGCGCTGGTGGCACCGGTGGCGCACAGCACGATATTGATACGGTTCAAATCGATATCACGGCGATGAACGACGCGCCGGTGAACATGATTCCGGCCATCGTGACCGTAGCGGAGGAAACCTCGACGGTTATCGCGGGAGTCAGCATTGCGGACGCGGATGATGCTGGTGGCAATCTGACAACCCGGTTACAAGTGACTGAGGGTGTTCTGACTGTAACGCTGTCAGGAGCGGCCACGATCTCGGCTGGTTCTAACGGGTCTGCCGATCTGACAATCTTGGGCAGCAAGGCTGATATCAACGCGACTCTGGCAAGCCTGGCCTATACCGGCAACATCGATGTGGTTGGCACGGACGCCGACACGTTGACGATCACAACCAACGATCTGGGTAACAGCGGCAGCGGCGGTGCGCTGGAGGATGTCGATACCGTCCAGATCGATATCACGGGTGTGAACGACGCGCCGGTGAATACCGTGCCGCCGAGTGTCACTGTTGATGAAGAAACTACAACGGCGATTCCGGGTATCAGCATCGCTGATGTCGATGACGACGGCAGCGATGTAACGGTAGAACTGGAAGTCACCGACGGTGTTCTGGAGCTGATTTTGACTGGATCAGTCACGGTTACGGCGGGCTCTAACGGTTCGAACACGGTGACGATCACGGGTAACCTGGATGACATCAACGACACCCTGGCGAGCCTGACCTACACCGGGAACCCTGACGTTAATGGCATTGCCGCTGACACGATAACGATCACTGCCGATGATAGTGGTGCGGGTGGTCAGGATGTCGATACGATCCAACTCGATATCTCAGCCACGAATGATGCACCCGTAAACATCGTGCCGGTGACAGCGACTGTCGCCGAGGAAACGTCGACGGCTATTGCGGGAATCAGCATTGCAGATGCGGATGATGCAGGCGGGAATCTGACGACCCGGTTGCAGGTGAGCGAAGGCGTTTTGAACGTAACCCTGTCGGGCGCGGCAACGATTTCGGCTGGAACCAACGGTTCGGCCGATCTGACTCTCATGGGCAGCAAGGCTGATATCAATGCGTCCTTGGCAAGCCTGAGCTATACCGGCAACACTGATGTGACCGGTACGGCGGCTGATACGCTGACGATCACGACCAACGACCTGGGCAACTCCGGCAGTGGCGGGGCGCTGACAGACCTTGATACGGTGCAGATCGATATTGCCGACGTGAACGACGCCCCGGTGGTCATACTGCCGGCCAGAGGCACGGCCACTGAAGATACGGTGTCGGCGATTCCCGGCGTCAGCATCGACGATGTTGACGATCTTGGTGCCGATATGTTGGCGTCAGTGCAGGTGTCTGCGGGCAAGGTGGGTGTGACGCTGTCGGGGGCAGCGACCATAGTCTATGGTCAGATTAATTACGCCCATCTGACGATTCAAGGTAGTAAGGCCGATATCAATGCGACGCTGGCGACGCTGACCTACCTCGGTAACATCCATCACACCGGGGTTGCCGCTGCGACTTTGACGGTACATGTTGGCGACCTCGGTAATACGGGGGCCGGCGGTGACATGTATGGCACAGCGTCGATGCCGATCGATATCCTCGAGGTTAACGATGCGCCGGAGAACACAGTACCCGCGACGATCACGGGAGCCGAGGAAACGGCGTTTGCCATTACAGGCGTGAGCATTGCTGACCCGGATGCCTACGGCCTCACTGTTTCCACGCGCTTGCAGGTACTGGATGGAGTGCTGAACCTTGGCTTGTCGGGGGCTGCGACGATCGTGGCGGGCGCGAATGGCTCTGGCGATCTGACGTTGAACGGTAGTGTTGCTGACATCAATGCGACCCTGGCTTCGCTGACCTATACCGGCAACATCGATGTGGTTGGGACGGCGGCCGATACGCTGACCATAACCACTAACGACCTGGGTAACAGCGGTGCCGGTGGTGCGCAAGCAGATGTCGATACCGTTCAGATCGATATCACGGGTGTGAACGACGCCCCCGTCAATACGGTACCGCCGACGGTCACTGCTGACGAAGAGACTACGACGGCAATTCCTGGTATCAGCATTGCCGACGTTGATGATGACGGCAGTGATGTGACGGTGCAGCTGGAAGTCACCGACGGTCTGCTGGATCTGATTCTTACTGGTTCGGTCACGGTCACCGCGGGCGCTAATGGGTCGAACACGGTGACGATCACCGGCAACCTGGACGATATCAACGACACGCTGGCAAGTCTGACCTACACCGGTAACCCGGACGTAACTGGCATTGCCGCCGACACGCTGACCATCACGACCGATGACGGCGGAGCCGGTGGAACAGGCGGTTCGTTGCAGGACATCGATACGGTGCAAATTGATATCACAGCCATTGATGACGCGCCAACGCTTGGAGCCAACACGGGGGCGAATGTCGACGAAGGCGGTGCCGTAACGATTACTGCTGACATGTTGCGTCTGGATGATGTGGACACTGCCGCTGAAGATCTGGTCTACACCCTGGTAGGCACACCTGGCAGTGGAACGATTCTGCTCGATGGTGTGGTGCTGACGGACGGACAGAGCTTTACGCAGGACGACGTCAATAACGGGCGAATCAGCTACTTGCACAACGGCGATGAGTCGATGATTGATTCGATCCGGTTTACTTATGCCGATGGCAGCAGTGGTGCGCTGGGCGGACCGGCGTCGTTTGGTCTGACGATCAATCCGCTCAACGATAACGCGCCGCTGTTCAACACGCCCGCCAGCGTAAGCATTCCGGAGAACACCACCGCCGTCACGACGGTGCAGGCCAGCGATGCCGACCGGCCGCTGCAGTCGATGACTTACAGCATTGTGGACGCCGGCGACGCATCGTTGTTCCGCATAGACCCCGTTACCGGCGAACTCAGCTTTATCGCGCCGCCCGATTATGAGGTCCCGCTGGATGCTGACGGCAATAATGTTCACGAATTGACCGTTGTGGCCAGTGACGGGGCCGGCCAGTCCACGCAACAAAATCTGACGGTCATCGTGGATGATGTCAACGAACGTCCGTCCGATCTGATGCCGGGGGCCATTACCGTTGCTGACGACACTGCACCGGGCTCCTTGCTGGCGACGATGTCCGCGCAAGATCAGGACCAGAGCGATGTGCTGAGCTACAGCCTGACAGGCAATGGAAGCAGATTGTTCGTGATTGATGCCGCTACTGGTGAATTACGCCTGGCCGATGGTGTCTCGTTGGCAACGCTGCGACAGGATCGGCTAGAAGTGCTGGTGACGGTCACTGACGCGAGCGGGCTCACTCAAGATCGGCTTGTTGTCATAACCATCGAAAAGATTGATGTTGAACAGCCCGAGATTGTAGACCCGGTCATGCCGCCCATACCAGAGACAGGCAATCCGCCTGATGTCCCTGACGATGGTTCGGACGATGACGACAGCACTACCAACGACTCGCCAGCGGTAACGAATCCTGGCTCCGTCAACGACTCGGTGCCCGAGGCCACTCCGGATATCAGCGGTGATCCATTTGGCGCTATCCCGAACTTGCCCGGCCTGGACTTTGTCGCGGAGGAAGGGTTCGCGGTGCTGGCGTCGGTAAGAAACAGTGTGCCGATCACCTTGATTCCGTTTGAGCAAGAGGTGTCGTTTGAGTGGAGCTTACCGTCCGAATTGATCCGACCGATTCAGATTGGTGGGTCGGGATTCGAGAATGTTCGGGTAAGTGTGGCGTTCGAGCCGCGCTCCGGGGATGCACTCGACGCCGGTCCGAGTAACTGGGCGAGCCTTGCGCTGGACCCTGTTCAGCTCTCCAGCTCGATGTTGGCGCTTGGTGCGCTGTGGTGGCTGACCCGTGCAGGTGGTTTGATTTCCACAATTTTGATGGGAGTACCGAGCTGGCGACACCTCGATCTTTTACCGATCGTGTCTAAACCCGCCGATGACGAACCGAAGACTGCCGAGAATGATGATTTGTTTGCCTCAAAAGAAGGGGATGGATCGGAATTGGAAAGCAGGGTGTAGATGCAACTAAGGGTTTTCCCTGGGCGTTATCAGGGTAGTGGTAAAGCACTGAAAACAGGGCACTTGATGGCGGCTTATGTCGCGATGTCAAAGCACTGAGGCCGCTAGTGTTGAGATCGAAACGCTATGCGAAAAGCCACCGGGCGACGCGTACGTAATGGAGTACGCCAACCCACCACGGCAAAACAGGATATGGAAACAGATCTTTTAGTCAGTGAACGAAATACTTCCTCCAAGCCGACGTTCCCGCGTCAGGCAGACGAGTCGTCGACCCCTGCAGATAACGCCAATGCCGAGGCTTCGGAGCGATCCGATCCGTCTCGTCAAGCTTCGGCTGATTCTGGCGACGCCAGATCGAACACAGCGGCGGTGCTTGAGTTGCTTGTGCGCTCGTTGCGTCAGGACGATTTTCAGGCGGCGGCATTGGCGGTGACTAATGCGCTGGCCAGCACGCTCGATTGTGTGCGCGTCAGTCTGGGGATGCACGGCTTGCGCCGCATTGAGGTTTGCGCAATTTCAAACACCGCTGATGTGGCCCGTCGGCAAACGGTCGTCAGGCAAATCAGGGCAGCCATGCAGGAAGCTGTCGACATGCGCACGCTGATGGTTTTCCCGGCCATCGGCAAACGACCCGCGACGACCGCCTTCATGCATGCCACGCTGGCCCGTCAGAGTGGCCGCACGGCCATCTGCACCGTCCCGATTCTTGTGCAAGGAGCGATTGCCGGCGCGCTGACGATCGAGCGCGATGCGGACATCGATACGGATCTCGTCGAGAAGCTCAAGGACGCCGCCTGCATCGTTGGTCCGGTGCTTGCGTTGCAGTACCGGATCAGTCGTCCGGTGGCTGGCTTGTTCATGTCGCGGCAGGGCAAGGTACGGGCCGGTCGTTCCGGCGCCATGTTGTCGCTGCCTGAGGGCGTGGCCATGGGTTGCGCGGCCTTGCTGGTTGCTGCGGCATTCTGGCCAACGACATTCACGATATCCTCGCCAGCGGTGGTCGAGGGCGAGGGGCAGCAAGTAGTGGCGGCGCCAGTCGATGGCTTCATCAAGACCGTGCTCCATCAACCGGGCGACCAGGTCAAGGCTGGTGAGTTACTGGTTACCCTGAATGATGAGGAACTCAAGCGCGAGTTCGACAAATGGCAGGTCGAGGTCAGGCAGCTCGATCGGAGCTATCGGGAAGCCCTGAGTAAAGAGGATGCGGCCGAAATCGTGCTGGCCCGGGCCAAGCGCGATCAGGCAATCGTGCAGTTGCAACTGGCCGAGTATGAGTTGACACAGACTCAATTGGTTGCCCCCATCGACGGATTCGTGGTCAGCGGTGATTTGTCTGATGCGCTGGGCTCGCCAGTCGAGCGCGGCCAGGAATTGTTCAAGATTGCGCCCGCCGATACTTATCGCATCGTGGCCCAGGTTGATGAACAGGATATTGCCATGATCAAACCGGGGCAGGTTGGAGAGGTTTTGTTTGCTGCGCTGGGTGACCAGTCGATGCAAGTGGAAACCGGGCGCGTGTCGCCGGTTGCCCAAACCGTCGATCAACGCAATATGTTTGAAGTGGATAACCGCTTGCTGGGCCAACTGCCCACGCTTTATCACGGCATGACCGGCGTGGCACGCATCGATATTGATGAGCGCACGCTGGGCTCGATTGTCTGGTTGCGGCTTGGCCAGAAAATCAAGCGACTCACCTGGAGGCTGATCGGATAATGAATCAAGATCCGCTACTCAGCCCGCAGTGGTATCGCATCGCCTACCTGAAGCCGAAGCTTCGCGTCGGTATTACGGTTGCCCAACATCGCGTTCGCGGCGAATTCTGGTATGTGCTTTCCGACGCAGTGTCCGGACGTCATCTGCGCTTCAATGAGCAGGCCTACCGCCTCATCTCGGCTTGCGATGGTCGCACGACCATTGACGAGATCTGGTCGGCATGTGTTGAACGCGACGGCGACGATTTGCCAACCCAGCGTGATGCGATTGGCGTGTTTGCGCAGGCCTTCGGGGCCAATCTGTTTGTCGGTAACCTGGAGCCCGATGCTGCGGCGATCATCGGCGAGCATCAAAAGCGCCATCGGCGTCGGAAATGGGCATCTCTGAATCCGCTGGCATTCCGCATTCCCTTGTGGAATCCGAACGAATTTCTGAATCGCACGTTTCCGTTCGTGGCCTTCCTGTTCAGTCCGGTTGCACGGTTGATGACATGGTTGGTGATTGCGCTGGCCTTTGTGCTTATGGTGATGTATTCGCCAGACCTGGCCGATTACGCGCAGGCGCATATGGCGTCGGGCGCAATGTTGATGATGATCTGGCTGAGCTTTCCTCTCATCAAGGGCTGCCACGAAATGGCCCATGCCTATACGATCAAGGCGCATGGGGGCGATGTTCATGAGATCGGTCTGACGTTGTTGATGCTGACACCAATGCCGTATGTTGATGCGTCGGCCTCCAATGCCATGCCGCGTAAATGGCATCGCATCGACATTGCGGGCGCGGGCATCGTCTGCGAGGCCTTTTTGGCCAGCATAGGCTTGTTGTTCTGGCTGGCCCTTGAACCCGGACTGGCGAAGAATCTTGCCTTTGCCACGGTGTTTGCGGGTGTCATTTCGACGTTGCTGGTCAACGGTAATCCGTTGCTGCGCTTTGATGGCTACTTCGTGTTTTGTGATCTGGTTGAGGTGCCGAACCTGGCAACCCGTAGCGGCCAGTACTGGAAATGGTTGATTCGTCATTACGTGTTGCGTGTGCGTGAGGCGAGATTCAGCGGCATCATGAAAGGCGAGGGCAAGTGGCTGTTTGCGTACGCGCCTGCTTCATGGGTGTTTCGCGTCTTCCTGATCGTCAGCATTTCGCTGCTGCTGGCGCAGTGGAGCCCTGCCTTGGGTTTGGCAGTCTTGTTGTTTGGCGCATGGATGGTATTCGGCAAGCCGGCCGTGGCCGCTTTACGCTGGTTAGCAAAGTCGCCCGAATTACAGACCGGTCGCTTACGGGCGCAACTCACTACCCTCGCAGCCGTCCTTGTGACGGCTTTTTGCATTTTTGAACTACCTATTTCGTGGCAGACGCATGCCTCAGGGGTGGTATGGGTTCCGCCGGACGCCATCGTTCGGGCGGAATCAGATGGCGTGGTCGAACAGTTCCTTGTGGAGGATGGCCAATTCGTCAGGAAAGGTGATCCCATTGCCCGGCTACGCAACGATCGGTTGCAGGCCGCTTTGACCCGTGTTCAGACTGCGCTCACCGACAGCCGGGTAGAGACCGTTCGCAAGTTTCCTGATCATGCGGCCGAGTCGATTTCGGCAGGCGAGACCTATCAGGTTCTGCTCCGGGATCTCGCCGAGGTGCAGCGTCAGATTGATGCACTGACGGTGCGGGCCGCTGCCGATGGGGTGGCGCGAATCAGTCCGGGCCGGCCCGCCATCGGCGAGTTCTCACGCCAGGGCGACATCATCGCCCATGTGATCTCGCCAGCCCGACCGCGTATTCGGGCCCTGGTGCGCAATGAAGACATCGCACTCGTGCGTGAGCGACCCGGCGTCATCGAGGTGGCCTTCCAGACCGCCGGCATCGAACCGATGCAGGCGGACTTCAATGGCGTGGCCTCGAGTGCCTCGCGCCAATTGCCAAGCAGTGCGTTGGCCATGAGTGCCGGTGGGTCGATTGAATTGATGGCCGATGGTTCCGAAAGCCCGGAGGCGCGTTTGCCGCACTTTGCCGTTGATTTGATTGTGCGTGAGGCGGTGAGTCTGCCCATCGGCGCGCGTGTGATGACCACCTTTACACATGGTTCAACCACCACGGCGGCCTTGATTGTGCGGCTGGTCAAGCAAACCTTCTTGCGGCATTTCCTCGTATGAAGACGCATCTGCTTCCCACCAATGATCTTGCCTTCGGCGTTGACACGCAGCGGATGATGACGCCGTTGCCGGCCTGGATGCACGGCTGGTGGTGGTGCCAATGGTTGCCATTGCGCCGCTCCGTTGCGCAGCAGGATCAGTTCGCCTTGCAGGTTGGCCAGGCCTGTCAAAGGCTGAGCCGGCTGAACGAAGCTGGCTTGCAGCGCTTGTTGAGCAGAGTCTCGAGCCGGTTGCGCAGGGAAGGCCTCAGCGACCGGGCGTTGACGCTGGGGCTGGCCGTGGCCGCTCAGATGATGCAACGCCAGACCGGATTGACCCCGTACGACGCGCAGATTCTGGCCGCCCGGGAATTGCTCAGAGGCAAGCTGGCGGAGATGCAGACGGGTGAGGGCAAGACCCTGGCAACCGCGCTGGCGGCTGCCGTTGCGGCGGTGGGTGGCTCGTCAGTGGTGGTTCTGACAGCCAACGAATATCTGGTCGAACGAGACGAAGCCGCACTGCGGGCATTCTATGAATCGATGGGTCTGACCACAGGCTGTATTACCGCGCAGGTGGGGGCCAGCGAGCGCGTACAAATCTGGCGCCGCGCCATCGTTTACAGCACCGCCAGTGAACTGGCCTTTGATTACCTGCGCGACTATACGGCCTGTCAGGGTGACCGGGATCCGCTGCTGCGACGGGCGCGCGCACTCAATGACCAGGAGAGCAAGGCAGCCACGCCGGTGCTGCCAGGGTTGTGCGTCTGCTTTGCTGACGAAGCCGACAGCTTATTGCTTGATGATGCGGTGGTGCCGTTGATTCTGGCCAGCGCAGCGGCGCCGGTTGACGAGGTCGCCTACCGCAAGGCCTACGGCATTGCCATTCAGTTGAATGAGCGCGAGCACTATTTGATCGAGCCCGGCACGCGTCGGGTTCAGTTGACCCGGGTCGGCCTCGCACGGGTGGCTGACAAAGTCGAAGGGGAGACCGGTGATCTGTTTCCGTGCCGGCGGGCCTGTGAATTGGTTGCCATTGCGGTTGCTGCGCAGCGGCTGTACTACTGTGATCGAGACTATGTGGTGCTGGACAGCAAGGTGCAGCTGGTCGATCAAATGACCGGGCGCATTGCCCATGGCCGACAGTGGCAGAGCGCGTTGCAGCAAATGGTCGAGATCAAAGAGGCCGTCGAACTGAGTGCGCCGGCCAGTATGACGGCCCAGATTACCTACCAGCAACTGTTTCCGCGGTTCCGGATTCTGGCCGGCACGAGTGGCACGCTGAGCGACGCACGCCGCGAATTGGGGGCGCTGTATGGGCTGCAAGTGGTGCCTATACGGCTGTCCTTTGCCTCACAACGGCGAATCCTGCCCGAAATCGTGGTGGCCAACCGGGCTACTAAGTGGCAGTGCGTGGCGGCGGCGGTACGCCAGGCGCGCAACGCCGGTCGGCCGGTATTGATCGGCACCGAAAGTGTCGCGGATTCCAATGCGCTGTCAGCCGTTCTGACCGACCACGAAATTGATCATCAGGTGCTTCATGCCACGCAGTATGCGAATGAGGCCGCGTTGTTGAAGCGAGCCGGTCGGGCCGGTGTGGTGACGGTGGCGACCAATATGGCGGGGCGCGGCACCGATATCGTCTTGTCAGGGGTTGCCCGGCGTCACGGTGGCCTGCATGTCATCGCAACCATGCGTAACCGCTCTCGCCGTATCGATCGACAACTCGTCGGGCGGGCGGCCAGACAAGGCGATCCAGGCAGTTGCCAATCGATTGTTTCACTCAATGATTCCCTCCTTGAGCAGGTGTTGCATCCGCTGATCCTTCGTGCCTTGCGGGGCCTGTTTCGAATCGGAAGCGGTCGGCCGGGCTGGCTGTTCAGCCTGTTCTTTGCGCTGGCGCAAGACATGGCCAGCCGCACGGATCGACTACGACGCCATGCTCTCAAACACAACGAAATCCAGCAGCGAAGCCGTATGGGCTTTGCCGGACAATTTGAATGACCAACCTCGGAAAATTATCGTCATGAGATCAAACCCTGTAATTCCCCTGAGTCTGTTGCTCTGTTTAGCGGCGTCCGGTGTACAGGCCGCCCCCGTCAATGAAAGACTCGATTGCATGATTCAGCCTGATCAGGATGTGCAGTTGGGCAGCGCGACGCCGGGTCTCATCGCCGAGGTCAAGGTGCGACGCGGCGACACCGTTGAAGAAGGGCAGACGGTGGCCCGCCTCAGTTCGGGCGTGGAATGGGCCACGCTGGCCGTGGCGCGCGAGCGGGCCGCGCAAATCGGTGAGGCGCGGGTGGCCGACAGTTCGCATAATCTGGCCGCCCGTGAAATGGAGCGCGCGTCCGAACTGTATAACCAGCAGTTTGTCAGCCAGACCTATCTGGACAAGCAAGCCGCCGAGGCGCAGGCCGCCGATGGACGGCTGACGCAGGCCGAAGAGAATCGGCGGCTGGCGGCCCGGCAAGTGCAACTGGCTCGTGCGCAGCTCGCGCAGCGGACCATTCGGGCGCCGTTTGCGGGGGTGGTGGTCGAGCGTTATCTCGAACCGGGCGAATTCGTTGATCAGCTGCCGGTCTTGCGAATCGCCGCGCTCAACCCGCTGCGGGTGGACGTGCTTGTGCCGGCCAGTGAGTTCGGTCGGGTCAAGACAGGTGCCCGTGCGACGGTCTTTCCCGAAATGGATGGCGCCGATGCGCATGAAGCGGTCGTGACGACGGTAGATCGCGTGATTGATGCGGCAAGCAATACCTTTCGGGTTCGGCTGACTTTGCCTAACGAAGACGAAACCCTGCCGGCGGGGCTGCGCTGTCAGATCGATCTCGGTCTGCCCAGAATCAAACATGCCGCCAGTGAATCGGCGCCCGATATGCATGCGTCGACCACTCTGGGGACTTACTGAACCATGAACACTCACCACCTGCCGCAAAGGCCACGTTTCCTGTCGCGATGCCCGGACGTCGGAGCCGTCGCTGCTGCAGGGGCGACCAATCCTGGGTTCGTCGGTGGCGAGCCTGACGTGCTGCTGATCGAATTCCCGTCTGACGATCGGCTTGCTCAAGACCTTTTTATAAACCCGGTGACCGCTGCGAGCCTTGAGGCTGGTCAGTTGACACGGAGAGTTGGCGATGATTAAGAAACCAAGTCCGTTGATGCAAATGACGATTGCGTTGACAATGCTTTGCGCGTCGTTAGTCATCATGGCCGATATTGTGTTTGGCCTGGGCAATACGCGCGATGATGAGTCGCGCCTTGCCCGGCAGCGAATCGGTGAGACCATTGCCATCCAGATTGTCGATATGCTCCAGGATCGGGACAAGGTCGCGATCAACCGTGTCCTCAAGAGCCTGGTCACGCAAGGCGAGCATCTGCGGTCCATCGGCTTGCGCACGGCCGACAGTGTGCTGACCGCCGATTCGGGCGCCCACCGAAATTTGTGGGTGGCGCCGCAGAGTACCCAACTCGGACCCGATCAGATGATCGTCAGACTGGTCCGCAATGACTCTCGGGACGTCAACAACTGGGGGCAGGTGGAAATCCTGTTCACTGAGGAAGCGTCCGGCTGGTGGCCGGGTTCAGCCCTTGACCCGACGATGTTGATCGTCTTGTTCATCATGTTCATTGGCGGGCCGGCCTTCTATCTGTATCTGCGCCGGGCGCTGTTGCACCTCGATCCGGCCTCGGTTATTCCCGAGCGGGTGCAGTCGGCCTTTGACACCATGTCGGACGGGGTCGTCATTGTTGATACCGATGGCCATATTCTGATGGCGAGCCGGGCGTTCAAGGAGATGAACCCACTGGCGCAACCAATTGCGCCGGGCATGGTTTTGTCCACACTGCGCTGGTTGGCGCCCAGTTTGCCGGAAGACATTGACGAACACCCATGGATGCAGGCAATCGTCAAGAATCGGGGCAGCATGGGGCATTCGCTGGTGGTGCCGGGCAAAGAGGAAGAGTTGCATCTGCTGGTGGGTTGCTCGCCCATTGCTGAGCCGGGGATGGCGGCGCGCGGTTGTCTGGTCACGTTCAGCGATGTGACCGAGTTGCACCGCACGAACTCCATGTTGCGCACTTCCAATGAAGCACTTTCGGCCGCTACCGATGAAGTGCAGCGCCAGAATGAATCGCTGCGCCAACTGGCTACGCGCGACCCGATGACGGGTTGTCTGAATCGCCGCGCATTGTTCGATGGTTTCGAGCGACTGATCGCCAGGTCGGCTCGTGACAATAACCCGATCAGTTGCTTCATGGTTGATATCGATCACTTCAAACAGGTTAACGATACCCACGGACATGGGGTTGGCGATCGCGTCATTGAGGAGGTGGGCAGAGAGTTGATGGACTTGACCCGTTCGACTGACCTGGTCGCCCGCTATGGCGGCGAGGAGTTCTGTCTCGTCTTTCCCGGTCTGCCAGCGGAAGCCGCCAACGGACTGGCAGAGCGCATCAGGGCCCGGATCGAGAAAGAATGTGGGCATGCCATTACGGAAGTCAACGGTTTGAAAATTACCGCCAGTCTCGGCGTGACAACCGTCAGTGGCGCCGGGCTGGTTGTGCAGACGGTGATCGACCAGGCCGACCAGGCTTTGTACGAGGCCAAGCGAGGCGGGCGGAATCAGGTCAAGGTGCTGGCTGCAGGCACCCATGCCGTCCAAGCCAAACCCGAAGCTCAGGACCCCGAAGCTCAGGACCCCGAAGCTGCAACGAGCCGTGCCTCAGGAGCTACGGAACATGAATAAATCAAACGCTCAGGTTGACAGGGTGGTCGGCGCCGGTTTGAAGCGCCGCATTGGTGGTTGTCTGCTCGCGATTGCTTTGCTGCCACCGTTTACGTGGAGCATGCTTGGCGATCCGTATCGGCAGTGGCTGGCCAGTCGCATCGCGGCACCCGACTCCTTGTGGATCAGTACCCTGGCGATCGCCGCCATCAGTGCGGTGACGGCGGCACTGATCGGCGTGCTGATCTTTACGCAACCCTTGCACCGTTTGCAGCGCGCCGAACGGGATCTGCGCCAGGCCTGGCGGCGTGATCCCCTGACCGGGCTGCTCAATCGCGAAGGCATGCAGACCGCGCTTGAGCAGGCAATGCGTAATCATCCCGACAAGGCCGGTGTCATTGGCGTGCTGATGCTCGACCTGGACAACTTTTCGGTCGTCAATAAGTCGCTTGGTGGGGCCGACGGAGATGCCTTGCTCAAGCAGGCGGCCGCGCGCATAAGCTCGGTCATCAGATCGGCCGATCCGTTGGCCCGGGTTGGTGCGGACAAGTTTGTGGTGGCAGTGGGCGGTCGTACCGGGCTTGCCGGCATGAACATCATTGCGACCAATCTGCAGCGCGCGTTCAGAGAGCCCTTCAAGCTCGATAGCCGTCATGTCTTGCTGACGCCCTCGGTCGGCATGGTGGTGTCGGGCGGCGCGCGTCCGCAAGACCTTATCGGCTACGCAGAGGTGGCCGTGCGCAGCGCAAAAAGTCTGGGCGGCGCCCGCAACTGCTGGTATGAGCCCACCGATCAATGCGATGACGTCTCCGAACTGGACGTGCAGTTGCGGCTGCATCATGCGCTGGAACGCGATGAATTCATGCTGCTCTATCAGCCGGTGTTGCGTGCCGACGGACAGCGCATTGTCGGCGTTGAAGCCTTGATTCGCTGGCGCGATCCGATGGAAGGTATTGTTTCTCCCGATCGTTTCATCCCGGTGCTCGAGCAGACCGGTCTCATCATCGGGGTTGGTCGTTGGGTGTTGCAACAGGCATGCGAGCAAGGCCGCATCTGGATTGAAGAAGGCGCTGACGAGTTGGTGGTGTCGGTAAACGTCTCGCCGCGCCAGTTTGCAGAAGCCGACCTGGTCAAAATGGTTGATTCGGTATTGGAACAAACAGGGTTTCCGAGCGGCCAACTACAGCTTGAAATCACCGAAGGTATTTTGCTCGACCCCTCTCAGGATTGCCTGCGCAAACTGCAAAGCCTTGCCGAGCGTGGCGTACGTATTGCACTCGATGACTTCGGCATGGGGTATTCCTCGCTGGCCTACCTCAAACACTTCCCGTTGCATACGCTCAAGATCGACCGCAACTTTGTCAAAGATCTTCCCGGTAAGCCGCGCGATGTACTGATTGCCCAGGCCATTGTCAATCTCGGTCTCGGTTTGGGGCTGCATGTGACTGCTGAAGGGGTTGAAACGGTCGAGCAGTTCAACATGCTCAGTTCAATGGGTTGCGAGTCAATGCAGGGGTTCCTGTTCAACAGACCGCTTGAGGTGAAGCAGATTTCGACGATGCTGCGTACTGAGGGCGGCTTGTTAGCGCTGCCACCGACACCCGAAGTGGCTGTTTACGAAAAACCCTATCGGCTGCAGCCGATGCGCCGCCGGGTGCGCATCTCGCGCAATGGCGAGGTTCTTGGCGACAGCCGCGACGCCTTGTGGTTGCTCGACGAATCGGGAGAGCTGAGCCCGACCGTTTACTTGCCGCGCCATGACGTGACAGTGGCGCTGGCCGAAAGTGGTGATGTCCAGCGTCGGCGCTATCTGGGCGAGCAACACTATCTTGATCTGCTCAGCCGCACCGGCCATGTGGTCAGTCCGGCGATTGCATGGGAGTATCAGCACCTGGCGCCGGAGGTTCAAAGTCTTCAGGAACGGATCGCTTTCAATGCCGATCGCGTGGTGGTCGAGGAGTTACCGCTCGAAGCCGATACCTGAGGCGCATGTTGTGGGGGGCAAAGGCTTTAGCGGTATGCTGACGCCTTATGCCATGCCAATCTGACCAAGCCAATGGATCAAGTTCAAACCTGAGCGCGCTCGTTGAGTCGGCGCTGGAAGGCTTGAGCGCGCGCGGATTCGGCTTGCTGCCCGGTTTACTGACGGCGCCCGAATGCCGGCAGCTTGCTGCGGACTACGAGCAATCCGGTCTGTTTCGCAGTCGTGTGCTGATGGCCCGGCACGGCTTTGGCCAGGGCGAGTATCAGTATTTCGCCTATCCCTTGCCCGAGCTGGTGCAGGCGCTGCGCACCAAACTGTATGAGGCGCTCGTGCCGCTGGCCAACCGATGGCATTACGCGCTCGGCTTGCCTGCCGACTTTCCGGCGCGCCATGCCGATTACCTGGCTCGTTGCCATCAGGCCGGCCAATCGCGCCCGACCCCTTTATTGTTGCGCTATGAAGCCGGTGACTTCAATTGTCTGCACCAGGACTTGTATGGGGAGCATGTCTTTCCGTTTCAGGTGATTGTGCAGTTGTCGCGAGCCGGCACCGATTTCGGGGGTGGCGAGCTTGTCATGACCGAGCAGCGCCCACGGATGCAATCCCGGCCGATGGTTATTGCCCTGCAACAAGGCGATGGCGTGGTCATCGCGACGCGCTACCGGCCGGTGCAGGGCGCGCGTGGTCATTATCGGGTCAATCTGCGCCATGGCGTGAGCGAAGTGACGCACGGGATGCGTCATACTCTGGGTCTTATTTTTCACGACGCACAATAGCAATGAACCGCCAACGAGCTGAGTTTCACGGGGTTTTTCCTTATCTTGTATCGCCTGTCCGGCCTGATGGTCGCGTCGATCGTGACGTCCTGGCGCGGCTTTGCGAAGATCTGATCGCCGCCGGCGTGCACGGCCTGACGCCACTGGGTTCGACCGGTGAGTTTGCCTATCTGTCGGCTGAGCAGCGACGCGAAATTGTTGAAGTCGTGGTGCAGGCCGCGCGCGGCCGGGTGCCGGTGGTAGCCGGCGTGGCTGCGACCACCACGGCCGACGCGGTCGCCCAGACCGAGCTCTACCAGCGCCTTGGCTGCGACGGCATTCTGGCCATTCTGGAAGCCTACTTTCCGCTGGCCGACGAAGGTGTGTACGACTACTTTGCGGCAATTGCGCAAGCGACCGATTTGCCGGTTGTGCTTTATACCAACCCGAATTTTCAACGCGCCGACCTGAGCTTGCCGGTGCTGAAAAAGCTGGCCCGCATCGATAACATCGGTTACCTGAAGGATGCCTCCAACAATACGGGGCGATTGTTGACGATCATCAATGAAATCGGCGACGACATGCGTGTGTTCGCTGCGTCGGCGCACATTCCGGCCTGCGTGATGATGATTGGCGGGGTGGGCTGGATGGCCGGGCCGGCTTGCGTGGCGCCGGCCCAGAGCGTGCGCTTGTACGAAACCTGCCGGGCCGGGCAATGGGAGCAGGCAATGGCGCAACAAGGTCCGCTCTGGCGCCTGAATCAGGCCTTTGCCAAGCACAACCTGGCCGCCTGCATCAAGGGCGGGCTGGCCATGCAGGGTTATCCGGTCGGCAATCCGTTGCCGCCGCAGGCCGCGCTGAGCGAGGCCGGGCAGCAAGAGGTACGGGCGGCGCTGACGCTGATTGGCGCGCTCTGACCGCCTTGTCAGGCTGGCGTCAGAACCGTTCGTTTGGCAGCAGGTAACGCCATTGGCCGGCCGGCAACTGGCCAAGCACGACGGAGCCGATCCGGATGCGCTTGAGCCCCGTGACCTGCAGGCCGACCGCCTCGCACATGCGCCGGATCTGGCGCTTTTTGCCTTCGCGCAGTACAAAGCGCAACTGGTGCTCGTTCTGCCATGAAACCTTGACCGGCTTGAGCGGCTTACCGTCCAGGCTCAAGCCGTGCGACAAGGCGTCCATGCCTTCTTCGGTCAATTCGCCGCTCACCCGGACGAGATACTCCTTTTCTACCGCCGAGTCGTTGCCTATCAGGTGGCGGGCAATACGTCCGTCCTGGGTCAGCACCAGCAAACCGGTCGAATCGATGTCAAGGCGGCCGGCGGTAGCCAACCCTTTGCGATGCACCGGGACGAAACGCAAGGGATTTTGATCTTGTTCCCAGCGGTTTTCGGGCTCGATCAGCTTGATTGCCGCTTCGTGGCCGTCTTCGGGCTGTCCGGAGACATAGCCGATCGGCTTGTTCAGCAGCACGGTCACCTGACGCG
>CAXBNM010000048.1:0-18502 GCA_963976885.1 uncultured Burkholderiaceae bacterium | reverse complement strand
TAGTTTGCTCAGCAGCAGCTTTCGCCGCTTCAGCCATCGAACCGGCTGACTCGGTGGCGCTGGATACCGAGGCGTTCACCGAATCGACCGAAGCCGCAACACCCGAGGCTTTCTCGGCTGCTTGTTGCGCGGCAGCGGCGGCTGCTTCGGCGGCTTGTGAAGCACTGGTTGCAGAACCGGTTGCCGCTTCAATGGTGCTGGCGGCAGTGGCGGCTTTATCGGCTGCGGTGGTCACCGCCTGGGCGGCGGTATCAGCAGCCTGAGCTGCCGTTTGCACCGAACCGGCTGCGGTGGTGGCATTGTCAGCTGCCAGTTTGGCGGCTTCCGCTGCCTGGTTGGCCGAGCTGGCCGCGCCGTCGGCAGCTTGCGCCGCCGAGGTAGCCGACTGGGTTGCCCCGGTAACGGCTTCAACCGCGCTGCTTACAGCCGCAGTGATTTGCTCACTGGCCTGCTGGGCAACTGCCGCGGTGTCGGTACTGGTTTGCTCAGCACTGGAGCCGAGCAGGCCGACGGCCTGGGTCGAGGCGGCGTTGATTTGCTCGCTTGCCGTGTTGGCCGAGGCCTGAGCGGCTTCGGCAGCAGCCGACACTGCTTGCACCGTCTGGTTGCCGGCGGCGGTGATTGCCTCGACGGTGGCGGTGCTGTTGGCGCCAATGGCACCGGCGGCTTCTTTGGCAGCGTTGGCAGCTTGCGCCATCGTGGTTGCCGAGTCGTTGGCCGATTCGGTGGCCTGCCAGAAGGCAGTCGCCGATTCGGCAGCCGAGGAGGCTGCCTGGGTCAGAGACTCTGCGGCCGGGGTCACCGAAGCGATCCCTTCTGCCGAAGCCGTTACCCGGCCGGCGGCTGCATCGATGGCCTGGACCGATTCCTGACTGGTCGTGGCGATCTTGTCGGCCGCTGCATTGGCCGAGCTGACGGCCTCGGTGATGGCCGATGCCGATTCGGCGGCCGAGGTGGCTGCCTGGGTGATCGACTCAGCGGCCGGGGTTACCGTGGCAATCCCTTCGGCCGAGGCGGTGACCCGGGCGGTTGCTGCGTCGATGGCTTCAACCGACTGCTGGCTGGCCGTGGTGATCTGGCCGGCTGCTTCGCCGGCCTTACCCGAGGCTTCGCCAATGGCGGTGGAGGCCTGCTGGGCTTGCTCGGCGGCCGATGTCATGGCCCCCGCGGCTTCACCCGCAGTGGTAGCGGCTGCCTGAGCGGCTTGCGCCGCTTCAGTGATTTGCGCAGCGGCGGTTTCGCCGGCGGTGCTGACGCTACCGGCGGCCTCCTTGAGCGCCTCGGTAGCCGACGTGCCCGACTCAGACACCGAACCTTGCAACTGCTCGGCTTTTTCGATGGCAGCCGTTGCTACCTCGGCGGCTTCCTTGGCTGCTTGCGCGGCCACTGCGGCCGATTGGGCAGCCGCGCGAGCGGCTTCAGTAGCAGCGTTGACCGACTCGGCGACAGCGGCCGGATCGGGCATGTCAACGAGTGCAGCTGCCGGCTGCGGGTTCATCTTCGAATCGAGCAGGCCAACGGCTTGCTCACTGGCGTTGCGGAACTCACCGGCGGCGGCTTCAGCGGCGCGGCGTACCGTGGCCGAGGCCTGGTTCACCGCTGCAGAAGCCTGCAGACCTGCACGGGCAACAGCCGAACTGGCTGACTGTGCCTGCGTGGCCGCATCGTTGGCCGCACCGGCCGCAGCCTGGGCGGTAAACGCAGCCTGGTTGATCGAGGCGGTGGCCTGACGACCCGCGTTCTCGATGGTGGCCGCCGCTTCGGTAGCCATCGACGAAGCGTCGGTGATGGCTGCACGTACGGATTCGGCGGTGCCGGTAGTAGCTTCGTTGGACTCGCTGGCCATCTGCGCGGCGGCAGTGGCAGCCTCGGCGGCCTGTTGAGCAGCCCGGATCGACTCCTGAACAGCAGCCAGGGTTTGCTCAAGCGCATCGGACGCTTCGATTTGTGCCGCCTGCTTGGCAGCGTTGAGTGCAGCAAGCGCTTCCGAAGCACCTTCGGCGGCCATGCTGGCCGAGTCCGATGCGCCGGTTGCGTAGGCGGTCGCCTGATTAACGGCGGTCACGGCTTCCTGCATGCTCTCGGCCAGGCCTTGAGCTTTTTCGACGGCTTCACTGGACAGCGTGGTCGATTGGGTGACCGAGGCCACCGCAGCATCCATGCCTTCGGCAAGTTGCTGTGCTTTCTCGAGGGTGCCGGTCGAGTAGGAGGTGGCCTGATCGACAGCGGCGGCAGCAGCACTCATGCTTTCATTGAGCGAGCTGGCCTTCTCGAGGGCACCGGCGCCAACTTCGTCAACCGCTTTGCTGGCCGAAGCGAGCTTGCCGGTTGCGTCCTGCGCGGCGGTCGATGCATCGGCAACAGCCTTGGCTGCAGCAGATGCCATCTCGGCAGCTTCGTTGGCCGAGGCGGCGGCTGCTTTGGCTGCTTCAGCCGCTGCGGTCGCAGCTTCAGCGGCCGATTGCGCCGCCGAGGCGGCCGAGCCGATCGGGTTGGCCCCCAGCGTGTTCACCAGCGCCGCAGCGCCAGCACCGGTGGCCGCGGCCGTTGCCGTCGAACCTGTTGCAGCGAGAGCCGCTGCTTCGGGTTTGGCTGCTTCGGTTTCGGTGGCTTGCTCAGGTTTGGCAGCTTCGGTGCTGGCCGGTGCGGAAACCGCAGCCGGCTCGGCCGGAGCTTGTTCAGCGGCGGTGCCCGGACCCATCATCGGGACCAGCAGCAAGGCCACCAGGTTCATGATCTTGATCAGCGGGTTGACGGCCGGGCCAGCGGTGTCCTTGTAGGGATCGCCAACCGTGTCGCCGGTAACAGCAGCTTTGTGAGCCTCGCTGCCTTTGCCGCCGTGATTACCTTCTTCGATGTATTTCTTGGCGTTATCCCAGGCGCCACCACCGGTACACATCGAGATGGCCACAAACAAGCCGGTCACGATGGTGCCCATCAGCATGCCGCCAACCGCAACCGGGCCGAGCAGAATGGCCACGATGATCGGTACGACCACCGGCAGCAGGGACGGGATCAGCATTTCCTTGATGGCAGCGCTGGTCAGCAGATCGACAGCGCGGGTGTAGTCCGGCTTGCCGCTGCCGTCCATGATGCCTTTGATGTCACGGAACTGCCGGCGAACTTCCTCGACCACCGAGGCGGCGGCGCGGCCGACCGCTTCCATCGCCATGGCAGCAAACAGGAAGGGCACCAGGCCACCAATGAACAGACCGACGATGACACGGGGGTCGGACAGATCGAAGGTGATGCCAACCAGACCCACACGCTCAAGCGCGTGCGTGTAATCGGCAAACAGCACCAGGGCGGCCAGACCGGCCGAGCCGATGGCATAGCCTTTGGTCACAGCCTTGGTGGTGTTGCCAACCGCGTCGAGCGGATCGGTGATGTTGCGAACGCTCTCCGGCAACTCGGCCATTTCGGCGATGCCGCCGGCGTTGTCGGTGATCGGACCGTAGGCGTCGAGCGCAACGATGATGCCGGCCATCGAGAGCATCGAGGTGGCGGCAACAGCAATACCGTAGAGACCAGCCAGACCGTAGGAGGTCATGATGGCCAGACAGACGAAGATGACCGGCCAGGCCGTCGACTTCATCGACACGGCGATACCGGCAATGATGTTGGTGGCGTGGCCCGTTTCGGAGGCGGCCGCTACATATTTGACCGGCTTGTATTCGGTACTGGTGTAGTACTCGGTCACCCAGACGATCAGACCGGTCAGGGCCATACCGACGATGACACAGAACCACAGTGAAGCCACACCGAAGCCAGCAACCGACAAGTCGGTGCCGCTGAAGATGATGGCCGTCATGGGCAGCGCCAGAACGGTGGCAATACCACCGGCCCAGATCAGACCCTTGTAGAGCGCCGGCATGACGTTGGTCATACCCGGCGTTGCCTTGACTCTCGTGGCGCCGATGATCGAGGCAACGATGGACACTGCACCGAGTGCCAGCGGATAAACCACGGCAGCAACTTCAGCGCCGGTGACGACAAGCGCACCGAGCAGCATCGTCGCGATCAGTGTCACGGCATAGGTTTCGAAAAGGTCGGCGGCCATACCTGCGCAATCGCCAACGTTGTCACCCACGTTGTCGGCGATGACGGCCGGGTTGCGCGGATCGTCTTCGGGGATACCGGCTTCGACCTTACCCACCAGGTCGGCGCCGACGTCAGCACCCTTGGTGAAGATGCCGCCACCGAGGCGAGCGAAGATCGAGATCAGTGAGGAACCGAAAGCCAGACCGATCAGCGGCTGCAGCACATGGTGCAGAGCGTCGGGGTTGGTGGCTGCGTCATCGGGACCGAGCAACCAGAGCAGGCTGAAGTACAGCGTCGTGCCCAGCAGGCCCAGACCCACGACCAGCATGCCGGTAATGGCGCCACCCTGGAAGGCTACGTCGAGCGCTTCGGCCAGACCGCGCGTGGCGGCCTGCGTGGTGCGTACGTTGGCTCGTACCGAGGTGTACATCCCCAGGTAGCCGGTCAGCCCGGACAAGCCGGCACCGATCAGAAAGCCAAACGCGGTTGCGAAATCAAGGAAGATGAAGATCAGTACAAACAGCACAGCGCCGACATAAGCGATAGTGCGGTACTGCCGATCGAGGTAAGCTTTTGCGCCTACTTCAATGGCAGCGGCGATCTCCTGCATGCGGCTGTTGCCGGCATCGAGGCTGTAGATCCAGCTTCTGCGCCAGAACCCATATAGAACTGCGGCGATACCGCAGGCGACTGCCAGCCAAAGTCCAAACGTTGCTGCGCCACTCATCCGTTCCTCCAGTGATTAAGCTATGTTGCTATTCGAGAGATTCTGTTTGTGCTTGCGACCATTCTACGGCTACAACATGTCCATCGGGCAAACAGTCGCAGCCCGTTTTTCAACTTGCGTTAAGTGCGGCCAGCGCGCGGCTCGTGACGTCTGCAACTTCGCCCGTGCCCGAAATTTTTTGATAAGCCGGTGCGACCGGGTCGCCTTGCCGAGCCCAGGTTGAGTAATAGTCAACCAGCGGGCGGGTCTGCTCCTGATAAACCTCCAGGCGTTTGCGGACCGTTTCTTCCTTATCGTCGTCTCGCTGAATCAGTGGCTCGCCGGTTTCGTCGTCGAGGCCTTCCTGGCGTGGCGGATTGAATTTGAGGTGATAGGTGCGACCACTGGCCGGATGCACGCGGCGTCCGCTCATGCGATTGATGATGTCGGCTTCAGGGACGTCGATCTCGAGCACGTAATCGAGGGCGACACTGGCTTCGCGCATGGCTTCGGCTTGCGGGATGGTGCGCGGAAAGCCGTCAAACAGATAGCCGTTGCTGCAATCGGGATCGGTCAGACGGTCCTTGACCAGGCCGATGATGATGTCATCCGAAACCAGGCCACCGCTGTCCATGACCTTTTTGGCGGCCAGTCCGAGCGGCGTGCCCGCCTTGACGGCGGCGCGCAGCATGTCGCCAGTTGAGATTTGCGGAATGCCGAAAGTCTTGCAAATGAAGGCAGCTTGAGTGCCTTTGCCGGCGCCGGGTGGACCAAGAAGAATCAAACGCATGGAATACCTTTTGAATAGCCTCAGCGCTGAGGCGTTTCGACTGCACCAATAGCGGGCAGGCGGTTGGAATGTTCGCTCTAATGTATCGCGTGTGCCTGACACGGGCTTGACGCCAGGCATGCACTGTCTCCGGGACTGAACCAAACTGGTCAGAAGCGAGGTCTCAGCACAAAAGTTTTCTGCCCAGTAGCCGCCATCGTCGACTGCGGACAGACCCGCCATACCGACTGACAACATCAGTCGATATAAGCTGCAATCGGTCGCAGCAGGTCCGGCCCAGGGCCACGGCAGATTAACCGCAAAGACTTGAAAGCGTCAATTGACGCTGGTGAGTCCCACCGGCGGGCGCCGGCGGGGGGCGGCGAGCGCCGCCCGGGCGCTCAGGCTTGCGCTTGCAGTTCGGCGCGCACGCGCACCAGATCTTCCGGCGTGTCGACGCCGGCCGGCGGGGCCTCATCAAGGCGAATGACGCCGATGGCGAAGCCATGCCACAACGCGCGCAGCTGTTCGAGCGATTCTGCTTGCTCGAGGGGGGCCGGATCGAGGGTGGGGAAGCGCCGCAGAAAGCCGACCCGGTAGGCATAGATACCGATATGGCGCAGCGGTTCGGCGATTGCTGCCGAGTCACTCCAGCCGGCCGTGCCGTCGCGGTGCCAGGCAATGGGGGCGCGCGAAAAATACAGCGCCTGACCATCGGCGCGGCGCACGACTTTGACGACATTCGGGTTGGCGAATTCAGTCGCGGCGTGAATGGGGTGGGCGGCGGTGCTCATGGCCAGATTCGGGTTGCCGGCCAGTTCGGCGGCGACGGCGGCGCATATTGACGCCGGCATCATGGGTTCGTCACCTTGCAGATTGACGACGATTTCATCGTCGCCGAGTTGCAATTGTTCGGCCGCCTCGGCAAGCCGGTCGGTGCCCGAGACATGGTCGGGCGCAGTCAGCACGGCTTGAAAGCCGGCCGCCAGCACCGGGGCCACAATTTCGGGCGAATCGGCGGCGCCGCCTCCCCGGGTCGCTCCGGCACGAGCCGCCACTTCTGCGACGCGGACGATCATCGGTTTACCGTTGAGATCGGCCAGCGGTTTATTGGGCAAGCGCGTCGAGGCGAGACGGGCGGGAATCAGTACGGAAAAGCTCATCGAATAAATCCTGGTCAGGCCGGGTCAAGGGAGCGGGCGCTGTCGATCAGCATGACTGGAATGCCGTCGCGAACCGGAAACGCCAACTTGTCGGCCGAACAGACCAGTTCGGCCTCGGCACCGTCATTGGGTTGATTGGACTGATGCTTATGCAGCTTGAGCGGGCCCTTGCAAAGGGGGCAGACCAGAATGTCAAGAATGCGTCGGTCCATTGATATTTCTCCTGAAGGGCTCTAATCGTTCGTTCAGCCAGGTCAACAAGCCCGGCTCGGGCCGGGCGGCAATGCGCAGCACGTACACATGGGCGCGGTTACTGCCGCGACATTTTACGGCGTCTTTCTCGGTCATGATGACCGCCGGCTCCGGCAGGCGGTCAATCCAGGCGGCGCTGATCGGTGCATGATCACCGGGAGCGTAGCGCGTGACCTGCAAACCCATGGAGTCGAGCCACTGAAAAAACGGCGCCGGGTTGGCGATGCCGGCCACGGCGGCGACCGGGCCGGTGCTCAGGTCGCGCAGAATGCGCGCGCTGGCGGCGGGCAGGCCGGGCCGCGTCATGGCCGTGTCGGCCGTGCGTGGTTGTTCCAGATAATCGGCCAGCGCAATCACATCGCGCACATCGAGCCGCGAGTCAAAAACGGGTGCGATGGTGGCTACCGGCAGATCGACCGGGGCGCCACTCATGCCGCGGTTGATCACGATGGCATCGGCCGTTTCCAGGGCCGCGGCCGGTTCGCGTAGCGGCCCGGCCGGCAGCAGGCGGCCGTTGCCCAGTTCCCGGCGGTCGAGCAGGATGAGTTCGAGGTCGCGGCGCAAGGCCTGATGCTGGAGCCCATCGTCCGAAATCACGATCTGCAGATCGGGATGGCTGCGGGTCAGCAGGTCCAGCGCCAGAGCACGGCGGTGGCCGATCGCAACCGGCAAACCGGTCAGGTCGGCAAGCAGTCGCGCCTCGTCGCCTATGGTCAGGGCGTCGGTCGGGGTAGCGGTGGTCGGTACCAGTTGCGCGGCTCGGGCGCCGGCCGGGCCGCCCCGACAGAGCAGACCGACCCGCCAGCCCTGACTGCCCAGATGGCTGGCCAGCGCGAGGGTCAAGGGCGTTTTGCCGGCGCCACCGGCGATCAGGTTGCCGACAATAATGACGGCTGGCCGATCGGGCTGGGCTTGGGCCTGATCGGCGCGTCGGCGCTCGTTGATGCGCGCCCGGCGGCGCGTGGCGATCCGGCCGGTGAGCCAGCTCAGCGGGGTGAGGGCTGCGCCCACGGCTTGCAGGGCAGAACCGGGGGCAGGGGCAAACCAGAGCCGTTGAATCAGCGCTTCAAGCCTTGCGGATAGACCGGGACCCCGGCCCGGGCCGGCCTGCTTCACTGGCCTGCCGACTCTCCCTGAGCGGCAAAGGTGACCCGCTCAAGGCCGGCCAGTCGGGCGGCGTCGAGCACCCCGACCACCGACTGGTGGGTGGCGGCGGCATCGGCGTAAATGACGATCAGCGGTTCCTTGCGCTGAGCGGCGAGCGTTCTCAGTTGGCTGAGCAGGGCGCTGGCCGACAACGGCTCGGAGCCTTTCTCGCTGGCCAGACGGTATTGCCCGTTGGCGGCAACCGCCACGACAATTTCGTCGGGCTGCTCCTGAGAGCGCTCGGTGCTGGCGCTGGGCAGATCGACCTTGAGTTGCGAATAGCGGCTGAAGGTTGTCGAGACCATTAGAAAGATCAGGATCACAAGCAGCAGATCGATGAGCGGAATGAAGTTCATTTCCGGCTCTTCGGGTGCGCGGTGGGGCCGGAAATTCATCGCCGATCCAGGCCTGCAGTGGTCATTTCATCGGTCAGACGCGCCGCTTGCTGTTCCATATCGGACAGGTAGTGATCGACCCGGGCACGGAAGTGACGATAGAAAATCAGGGCCGGGATGGCGACCAGGATGCCCAGCGCGGTGTTGTACAAGGCGACCGAAATTCCGTAAGCCATGCGCTGCGGATCGAGCCCGTCCGGCGATTGTGAGCCGAAGATTTCGATCATCCCGATAACGGTACCGAACAGGCCGAGCAGCGGGGCGGCGGTAGCGATCGTGCCCAGTGCTGACAGGTAGCGCCCCAGATCGTGTCCGACCGCCCGGCCGGTTTCTTCCATCGATTCCTTGATGGCGGCGCGCCCCTGGCCGGCCCGCCGCAGACCGCTGGCCAGGACCCGGCCAAGAGGTGAGGTGCGGCCGAGTTTGCCGATGAGCTCGGGCGTGATCTGCCGATTCTTGAGCAGCATCACAACCTCGTCGAGCAGGCCTGCCGGCATGATTTGAGAGCGTCGCAGGGACATGAAGCGTTCCCCGATCAGGGCAACTGCGGCGACGGATGCAATTATGAGGAACCAGACTGGCCAGCCGGCGGCTTGAACTAGTGACAACAACAGCGTATCTCCGCAGATGAGATTACAGATATTAGGTAGTCGATTGGCTTGACGGAATTTGGCAGTTTTTGGCGACCGTCAGCCATGTTTGTTCGTACTATAGAAATGCATTCCGGATTGTCAGTGTAATCGGCTGCGATGGGCAAGTTCGCCGACACGATTTGGACATTGTTCCCACAGCCTGTGGATAAGTCTGTGGATAGCTGCAGGGGCGGGGGTGCGAGGGCAGATTGTCATTGGCCGGAGCGGCTTATCGAGTTCTCCGATAATAGTTAATCCATATTAAAGTCAGTGACTTAACATCAAAACATGGGCCTCCCGGCGGGGCTTGGGCATTTCCCACCGGCAACTACGCCTTGTGGACAGGATCAGGATAAAAACGCGATGGACACAGGCTCCCAGAGCTTTCCGAATGAACCGAATGTTCGTTCAAGCGAGCAACAAGTTTTAACGGTCAGCATGCTCAATCGGCAGGTGGCCGCAATTTTGTCGCGTCAGTTTCCACTCATTTGGGTACGAGGCGAGATCTCCAACTTCACCTGCGCGGCCAGCGGTCACTGTTATTTTTCGCTCAAGGACGCACGGGCGCAGGTGCGGGCGGTGCTGTTTCGCAGCAAGGCCAGGGCGGTACCTTTCGAGCTGCGAAATGGTCTGCAGGTTGATGCGCAGGCGGCGGTCGGGCTGTATGAGGCCCGGGGCGATTTTCAGCTCAACATCGAGCGGATGCGACCGGCCGGCGCGGGCGACCTGCATCAGCAATTTCTTGCGCTGCGCGAAAAACTGCAGAACGAGGGCTTGTTTGACGATGCCCTCAAACGTGCGCCGCCGCCCCTGCCGCGGGCGATAGGCGTTGTCACCTCCCTGCAGGCGGCCGCGTTGCGCGATGTGCTTGTCACGCTGGCCCGGCGGGCGCCGCAGGTGCCGGTGGTCATTTATCCGGCTCCGGTGCAAGGCGCCGATGCCGCGCCGCAGCTGGTGCGGGCGCTGCAGACAGCGGGCGCACGGGCCGAGGTCAGCACCTTGTTGCTGGTGCGCGGTGGCGGCTCGCTGGAAGATCTTTGGTCTTTCAACGATGAACGCCTGGCCCGCGCCATTCGCGCCTCGCCGCTGCCGGTGGTGGTCGGGGTCGGCCATGAATCCGATGTCACGATTGCCGACTTTGCGGCCGATCTGCGTGCGCCCACGGCGGCGGCCACCATGGCCACGACCGACCGCGCCGAGCTGCTGGCCCGCACCGCTGCCGGCACCCAGGCCTTGCGTGTGGCCATGCGACGCCAGCTTGAGGGGCGGGCGCAGCGCATCGATACCGCGGCGCGGCTGTTGCCCACGCCGATGGAGCGCTGGTACCAGTGGCAAGCCCGATTCGACCAGAACGTGTTGCGCTTGCGTATGGCACAGCGCCAGCAACTGGTGGCGGCGCAGAACCGTCTCAGCCGCTCCGCCGGCCGTTTGCGCGGCCCTTCGGTAGGCGCCGCTCAGGCCCGGCTCGAAGCGCTGTCTCGTCGCCTGCAAGAGGCAGCAAGACAGCAGCTGCGGCGGCGCACCTTGTTGCTCGACGGGGTTGCCGCGCAGCTTGATCTGGTCGACCCGGGCCAGGTCGTGCGCCGCGGCTATGCGGTGGTCCGGGGGCCGCAGGGCGAACTGATCACCTCGGTGGCGCAGGCCATTCCGGGCACGGACTGGACGCTCGATTTGTCCGATGGGCAGGTGCAGACCACGGTCAGGAACAAGAGTGCCTAGGCTGGCGGTGCCGCCCCTGAGGCCAATGGCGCAATGGTGACAGGGCTTGCATACGTGTTGCCGGCAACGCACCGTACAATGTTGCCGAACACGGACGCTGCCATTGGTGCAGGTTGTGTGCCGGCCCGGGTCAAGCCCGGTCGGCGTCCCATCCGCGGTGTCGGGAATGGTTCATGCCGCCGGCTGAATCCGACCCAGGCAGAACGGCTGGCTGCTCAATGATCAATAACTCAAAAGAGGATAAACATGGAACACAAACTTCCGGAATTGCCCTATGCAATGGATGCTCTGGCTCCGCACATCTCGAAAGAAACCCTCGAGTATCACTACGGCAAGCATCACCAGACCTATGTGACCAAGCTCAATGACGCAATCAAGGGCACCGACTACGAGTCGATGAGCCTGGAAGAAATCGTCAAGAAGTCCGATGGTGGCGTTTTCAACAATGCCGCGCAAATCTGGAACCACACGTTCTACTGGCACTGCCTGTCGCCCAATGGCGGCGGTGAGCCCAGCGGCAAACTGGCTGACGGCATCAAGAAAAAATGGGGTTCGGTTGAAGACTTCAAGAAAGCCTTCGATACCTCGGCCGCCAACAACTTCGGTTCGGGCTGGACCTGGCTGGTGCAAAAGGCTGACGGTTCGCTCGATATCGTCAACACCAGCAATGCTGCGACCCCGCTGACCGGTGCCGACACGCCGCTGCTGACCTGCGACGTCTGGGAGCACGCTTACTACATCGATTACCGCAACAGCCGCCCGAACTACCTGAGCGCGTACTGGAGCCTGGTCAACTGGGAGTTCGCTGCTTCCAACCTCAAGTAAGGAGCACCGATCATGGGAATTATCGCAACACTGGTCATCGGCCTGATTGTTGGAGCAATTGCCAAACTGATCATGCCCGGTAAGCAAGGTGGCGGCATCATCGTGACGATGCTGCTCGGTGTAGTGGGCGCATTTGTGGCCAAATTCATCGGTCAGGCGGTCGGCTTTTACGGGCCGAACCAGAGTGCCGGCTGGATTGCCTCAATCATTGGCGCGCTGATCGTATTGTTCATTTACGGCATGCTCACCAAAAACAAGACCGAGTAAGACTGCGCTGCGGGCAGGTGCAAAAATGGCCGGGAGAGAGTCCTCTCCCGGCCATTTTTTTTGTGCGTTCACGGCGCGCAATGGCACCGAAAGCCCGCCGGAGCGTCGCGTTTGTCGCTCAGGGTTTGAACAGTTCGGGCGCCACCAGCTGGCTGCCCGCCTTGATGCCTTTGCGTGCAAACCAGCCCTGTTCCATTTCCAGTGCAAAACGCACCGGCTCGGCCGCGCAATGGCTGGCTTCGTTCAATGGCTCCATATCCGCGAGATTGACGATACGTCCGTCGTCCGCAATGAAGGCAATGGTCAGCGGGAGTGGGGTGTTCTTCATCCAGAAGCAGTGGGTCTCGGCGCTGCCGAACGCAAACAGCATGCCGCCGTTCAGTGGCAGCGACTGCCGGTACATGAGGCCCATCTGCTGCGTGCCCGGCGTGCTCGCCACTTCGGCGCGAATGATGTGCATGCCGGCCTGAATACGCACTTCGGGCAGTCGAGGCTGCGGCGTGCCATCCTGGGCGGCAGCGGGCAGGGCGGTCGCCAAAAGTGCGGTCAAACCGGTGGTAATGACTGTTTTGAGGTGAAACCTTCGTTTGATTGAACCGTTTAAACGAATAGCTCGCTCAATAATGTGCTTCAAGGCCTTGCGATGCGGCACGCCGGCCCGCATCAACGCCTGCTGATTACTTGTCGGGACCGGGCCGGGAGGCAGCGGCTTCACGCTTGAGGCGTTCCTTTTCTTCGCGGCTGATCGGGGGCTTGGCCTCGAGCGCATCGCGCCGGTTGTGCAGCTCATAGCTGCTGGGTGCCTGAATGGTTTCAAGGGTGACATTGGACTGGGGTTCAGGTGTTGCCGCCATGGCCGGCGTGCCGGCCACGGTAAGAGCGGCAAGGGCAAGGGCAGAACGAAATAACGGCTTCATGAGAATCTCCAACAAGAGGTGTTGCAACAGCAAGCCTGTGGAGATTGCGTGATAGCTCCACAGGGATGATAAAGCCTGAGCGGGGTTTGATGGCGCATCGGGCATAATGTGAGGCTGCTTACTGCTCGGGAGCCCCGCAAACATGTACAAACACATCAAAGTACCCACCGACGGCGAAAAAATCACCGTCAATGCCGACTTCTCTCTGAACGTGCCCGATCATCCGATCATCCCCTTCATCGAAGGCGATGGCACCGGTCAGGACATCACGCCCGTGATGATCAAGGTCGTTGACGCCGCTGTTGCCAAAACTTATGGCGGCAAGCGCAAAATCTCCTGGATGGAGGTTTACGCCGGCGAGAAATCGACCAAGATCTACGGCCCGGATGTATGGCTGCCCGAAGAGACGCTTGAGGCTGTTAAAGAGTACGTGGTTTCGATCAAAGGCCCCCTTACCACTCCGGTGGGCGGTGGAATTCGGTCGCTGAACGTCGCCTTGCGTCAGCAACTTGACCTTTATGTCTGCCTGCGGCCTGTCCGTTACTTCGCTGGCGTGCCTTCGCCGCTGAAGGAACCCGAAAAAACCGACATGGTCATCTTCCGCGAAAATTCGGAAGATATCTACGCCGGTATCGAATGGCAGGAAGGTTCGGCTGAAGTCAAAAAGCTGATCAAATTCCTGCAAGACGAAATGGGCGTCAAGAAGATCCGTTTCCCGGAAACGTCCGGTATTGGCGTCAAGCCGGTGTCGCGCGAAGGAACCCAGCGCCTGGTGCGCAAGGCCATTCAGTACACGATCGACAACGATCGCGACTCGATGACCCTGGTTCACAAGGGCAACATCATGAAGTTCACCGAAGGCGCATTCTGCGACTGGGGCTATGAACTGGCCCAGAAAGAGTTCGGTGCCAAGCCGATCGACGGCGGCCCGTGGTGCAGCTTCAAGAACCCCAAGACGGGCAAGGAAATCATCATCAAGGACGTGATTGCTGATGCCTTCCTGCAGCAAATCCTGCTGCGTCCGGCCGAGTATGACGTCGTTGCCACGCTCAACCTGAATGGCGACTACGTCTCTGACGCACTGGCCGCGCAGGTCGGTGGCATTGGTATTGCCCCTGGCGCCAACCTGTCGGATTCCATCGCTGTGTTCGAAGCCACCCACGGCACTGCACCGAAGTACGCAGGCAAAGATTACGTGAACCCGGGTTCCGAAATTTTGTCAGCCGAAATGATGCTTCGTCATATGGGTTGGACCGAAGCTGCCGATGCAATCATCGAGTCGATGGCCAAATCCATCACCAGCAAGCGGGTCACCTATGACTTTGCCCGGCTGATGGGCGACGCCACGCAGGTGTCATGCTCGGGCTTTGGCGATGTGATGATCGAGCACATGTAAGCAGGTGCACCGGTTGGCGCGGCAGCGGCCGCGCCGTCAGGGCATGAAAAAACATCCCGTCCAGGCAGGCCTGGCGGGATGTTTTTGTATATTCGTTCGATTTCTGGCGGTATTGGCAAGCTGGAGCTTGCGCGAGTAAACCCGTCCTGCCGCTTCAGACGACTGACGTGTTTAGGCATCCCGCACAGGTTTGCTGGCGGGATGCGTCACTCTTCAAAGTGTGGCTTTACTCGCTTCCCAACGGGAGGCGAGTAAGCTCAGGCAGCCTGAATTTTGGCTGCCTGCTTGCCCTTGGGGCCTTGCACCACATCGAATTCGACGCGCTGACCTTCTTTCAGCGATTTGAATCCTTCCATTTCAATTGATGAAAAATGGGCGAAAAGATCTTCCCCGCCCTCATCGGGCGTGATGAAGCCAAAACCCTTTGCATCGTTAAACCACTTGACCGTGCCGGTTGCCATCCTGATGTCCCCTCAACTTCATATCATCACGAGTTTGCCGGATGTACGCTTGCGCAGGTTGAAACCCGGCCGACTACCCCCAACTCACTCTCAGTAAAGACAGATGGTCTGCTTGCACTGGCTTTTTGGACCGGATCGGACAAGCCGACATCTGTCACATCGGTTGGGACACTCCAATTGACTTGCCTTTGGATTGGCCCCACCCGTAAGCTGATTTTTTGGTAATTGCCGCGAGGCGTCAAGTCCGCATTCTGGGGTTGTCAGATGACGAGCGTCGTGAGCGGGCTGATTCACGGTTGCGGACTTGTTGCGCGTTGGCGTTGACTCTATAGAATGAGCGTATGGCATCACTTCCTGATTCACTGCCGGTCCTCGACGAGCAAGAGTCGAAAGTTAAGCCGCCTCCTTTGTACAAGGTGCTGCTGCTTAATGACGACTACACGCCCATGGAGTTCGTGGTTATCGTTTTGCAAAAATTTTTCGGCCTGGGGCGGGAAGCCTCGACTCAGGTCATGTTGAAAGTCCATCGGGAAGGTCGGGGAGTTTGCGGCATTTTTCCGCATGATGTGGCGGCCACCAAGGTCGATTTGGTTTGTAGTTATTCACGTCAGCATCAGCATCCGCTGCAGTGCGTGATGGAGGAAGCATGATTGCCCAGGAACTTGAAGTCAGCCTGCATATGGCTTTCGTAGAAGCCAGACAGCAGCGTCACGAGTTCATTACCGTTGAGCACCTGTTACTGGCCTTGCTAGACAACCCGTCTGCGGCCGAGGTGCTGCGCGCTTGCGCCGCCAACGTTGACGAGCTCCGTAAGAACCTTACCGGGTTCATCAAGGAAAATACGCCCGTCGTGCCGGGTACCGAAGAGATCGACACGCAGCCCACACTGGGCTTTCAGCGGGTGATCCAGCGGGCCATCATGCACGTGCAGTCCACCAGTAATGGCAAAAAAGAGGTCACCGGCGCCAATGTGCTGGTTGCCATCTTTGGCGAAAAAGACTCCCACGCCGTGTACTACCTGCACCAGCAGGGCATTACGCGCCTGGACGTCGTCAATTACATTTCGCACGGCATTACCAAGACCCCGCAACCTAAAGACCAGCCCAAAGATGAGGCCGTCGAAACAGAGGGTGAGGGCGGTGGTGGCTCGCAGCAAAGTGCGCTCGAGCAGTACACGCAAAACCTCAATACCGCGTCCAAAGAGGGTCGTATCGATCCGCTGATCGGACGCGAAGAGGAAGTCGAGCGCGTCATCCAGGTGCTGTGCCGACGCCGCAAGAACAACCCGCTGCTGGTCGGTGAGGCCGGTGTCGGCAAGACCGCCATCGCTGAAGGCCTGGCCTGGCGCATCACCCAGAACGACGTGCCCGATGTGCTCGCCGACGCAGTGGTTTATTCGCTCGACATGGGTGCGTTGCTGGCCGGTACCAAATACCGCGGTGACTTCGAACAACGCCTGAAAGCAGTGCTCAAGGCTTTGCGTCAGTCCCCCAATTCGGTGTTGTTCATTGACGAAATTCACACCATCATCGGCGCCGGTTCGGCCTCGGGTGGCACCCTGGATGCGTCCAATCTGCTCAAACCGGCACTTTCGTCGGGGCAATTGAAGTGCATCGGCGCCACCACCTTTACCGAATACCGGGGCATTTTCGAAAAAGACCATGCCTTGTCGCGCCGGTTCCAGAAAATCGACGTCAACGAGCCCACGGTCGAACAGACGGTGCAGATTCTGCGCGGCCTGAAGTCACGGTTCGAAGAGCATCACGGGGTCAAGTACTCGGCGTCAGCGCTGTCGACGGCGGCCGAGCTGTCCTCCAAGTACATCAACGATCGTCATTTGCCCGATAAAGCCATCGATGTCATCGATGAGGCTGGTGCTGCTCAGCGCATCCTGCCCAAATCGGAGCAGAAAAAGGTCATCGGCAAGGTCGATATCGAAAGCATTGTGTCCAAGATCGCGCGTATACCGCCCGCGTCGGTGTCTTCGGACGACCGCAGCAAGCTGCAATACCTGGATCGCGACCTCAAAAACACGGTGTTTGGTCAGGACAAGGCCATCGAAGCGCTGTCGGCCGCCATCAAGATGTCCCGCTCGGGCCTTGGCAAACCCGACAAGCCCATCGGTGCGTTCCTGTTCTCAGGGCCGACCGGGGTTGGTAAAACCGAAGTGGCTCGCCAGCTGGCTTTCACGCTCGGTATCGAACTGATTCGCTTCGATATGTCCGAGTACATGGAGCGTCATGCCGTGTCGCGCCTGATCGGCGCGCCTCCGGGCTATGTCGGCTTCGATCAGGGCGGCTTGCTTACCGAGGCTGTCACCAAAAAGCCGCATTCGGTGCTGCTGCTCGACGAGATCGAAAAGGCTCACCCCGAGATCTTCAACATTCTGCTGCAGGTGATGGATCACGGCTCGCTGACCGACAACAACGGTCGCAAAGCCGATTTCCGGAACGTCATCATCATCATGACCACCAATGCGGGTGCCGAAAATCTGCAGAAGCGCTCGATTGGCTTCTCGGACAGCAAGCAGGCCGGCGACGAAATGCAGGACATCAAGCGGATGTTTACGCCTGAGTTCCGCAACCGTCTCGATTCGGTCATCAGCTTCCGCTCACTGGATGAAGAAATCATCCTGCGCGTGGTCGACAAGTTCCTGATGCAACTCGAAGAGCAGCTGCACGAGAAGCGTGTCGAGGCCATCTTCACCGATGCGCTGCGCAAGCACCTCGGCGCCGAAGGCTTCGATCCGCTGATGGGCGCGCGGCCAATGCAGCGGCTGATTCAGGACACCATCCGCAAGGCGCTGGCCGACGAGTTGCTGTTTGGCAAGTTGGTCAACGGCGGCAAGGTCACGGTCGACATGACCGAAGATGGCCAGATCGATCTTGCGGTTGAAGAAGGCTCCGCGCCGCCATCCTCGGGTGACGAGGATGAGGCCGAGGCCGAGAAGGAATCGGTCTGACCCCGATCCGGCTAATGCCCTGATTCCTGCACGGGAGCAGCGGCATTAGCCCGGACGGCGTTACACTTGCGTCACTATGAACTACGCGGGCTTGCCCGCGTTTTCTTTGGAGCGAGCTTTTCCATCATGAGTGACGAAACAAGCGAAGATTGGGCCAGCGACATCGAGCGCCCCTACGCTAAATATCTGCTGTGGACCGCGTTGCTGGCCTTTGGCGGGGTGGCTATTGCGGTTGGCTTGCAGTTCTATGCCGATATGCAACCGTGCGCCTGGTGTACCTTGCAACGGCTGCTTTATATCGTGATTGGTGCCCTGGCCTTGCTGGCCTGGTTTCTGTCCGAAACGCCGATTGCTGCCAGAGTCGTAGCGGTGGTGCCCATGCTGGGCGCGCTGGCCGGCGTCAGCGCGGCGCTTTATCAGCACTTCGTGGCCGCCGAAACGCTGTCCTGCAATCTGACTTTTGCCGACAAGGTCATTTCTACGCTTGGTCTTGACCGCCAGTTGCCGTGGTTGTTCGAAGCCCGCGCGATGTGCGATGAAGCCAATTTGCCGCTGCTGGGTTTGCCGTTCTCCATCTGGAGCGCCATTCTTTTTGCAATGCTGGCGGTGCTGCTGTCCATTACCGTCTTTTCACGAGGTAGCCTGCGATGAACGCGCTGGAGTCATTGCGTCAAAGTACCGTGGTAGTCGCCGACACGGGTGATTTCAATGCCATGCGTGAGTTTCAACCACGCGATGCCACGACCAACCCCACCCTGATCGTCAAGGCCTTGCAAAAGGCCGAGTATCAGCCGCTGCTCACCGAGACCGTCGCCGAGGCGAAGGGTGCGAGCAGCGACGACATCGCCGAC